>CAYPCK010000324.1:0-3635 GCA_964409185.1 uncultured Anaerolinea sp.
TCCTGCGCGGACGATTCAAACTCGCCACGCGCCGCTTCGGCGGCAAGTCCACCGTCTTTAAAGAGGGACTCAATTATCCCGTTTACTACTACACTCCGAAACAAGTGGCGCAGGCGTGGGGCGAAGACTTTCAACTCGAGTCTGCTCGCGCCTTGTCGGTCATCACCCCGCCCGCCACCAACAAAGACTTCGCCATCAAACGCCCGCGCTTGTTCGATACGCTCAGTAAACTCGACGACCTCGCCGAGTCGAAGTATCCCTTCAAATATTGGGGCGATTTTACGATTGTCACACTTCGACGAAAATGATTCTCACCACAAAGGACACGAAGGGCACAAAGTTTTTAAACGGACACACCTTCGTGAACTTTGTGTCCTTTGTATTTAAATGTCTCTCCTCCGTCGCAACTCCATCCACCTCCTCCTTGCCCGCATCGGCGCGCAGGCGCTCGCGATTCTCTTCATCGCATTACTTGCCCGCCGCCTCGGCGTCGCCGACTTCGGGCAGTTCACCGTCATCGCCGCGATCCTGCTCCTCGGCAACACCTTCACCAATTTCGGCACCGACACGGTCCTCATCCGCGAACTCAACCGCGCCCCCGCGCCGCGCCTCATCCCGCAAACCTTTGCCCTGCAACTCGCCCTCACAACCCTTTGGGTCATCGTCACCCTCTTCCTCGAACCTAATTCTCCAGTTCTCCTCTATTCTCTCTCCCTCTTCCCTCTTGCCGTTTTTTCTGTCGCCAACGCCGCTCTCCGCGCCCACGGACGCATGGACCTCGTCCTCGCCCTCAGCCTCATCAACGGCAGTGTTCAACTCATCGCCGCTTATTTTTCATTGGATATCTTCACCCTCTGCCTTAATCTCCTCATTGGACATTTCCTCATCGCCGCCGTTTCTTACCGTCTCTGCGTCGCATCGCTCCCCGATTTCAGATTGCTGCCCCTCCCCAACTTTTTCCCCCTCCTCAAATTGACCCTCCCCTTCGCCGCGTTGACGTTTCTCCTCGTCCTCTCGCAACGACTCGGCGTGCTCGCCGCCTCCGTCCTCCTCGGCGACTCTGCCACGGGCATCTTCTCCTCCGTCACCCGCATCGTGGACGGACTCAAACTGGGGCATTACGCCATCCTCGGAGCGTTGCTCCCCGTCCTCTCGCGCCGCGCACCCGAAGCGACTCAATCCTTCCGCAAAGGATTCATCCTGCTGATCGTCATCAGCATTCTCATGGCGATCGCCCTCACGCTGTTGTCTCGCCTCATCATCTCCACCCTCTACGGAGACGAATTTCACTCCGCTACAAATTTGCTCCCCCTCCTCGGCTGGAGTTTGATTCCCTACACCGTTTCCTCCTTCATCTCGTATCACCTTATCGCCCGGGGATGGGAGAAAACGCTCGTCCAAGCCACGGCGGTTTCGCTGGTGGTTTATTTGGTGTTGTACATCTCGCTGATCCCAACCTACCAACTGGATGGAGCCATCTACGCCGCGCTGGTTGGTGAGATAATGCAGGCGATTGTAATTATCATCTTCCAAAAAATCCTCGGTGGTTGAGTAGCCCGAGGCAACAGCCGAGGGCGTACCGAAACCATAGGTAAGTATAGAAGTTCTTGTAACAAGGGTATATTTGTAACGCGGTGGTTTCGATACGTGACGCCAACGAGCAGCGTCACTACTCAACCACCGGGCACTCTCTGAAATGATCTCCGACTCCGACCCCATCCTCACCCCCTCGACCCTCCTCGCCTACCGCCGCGCCAACCGTCAACTCGACGACTTCCCCGCGCCGCACACGGTTATTTTCGCGCCGCAAAAAAGTTTGGCGGATCATGTTCTGCGAAACCATTCCACGAAACGGATCAAAGGATTCCTCGGCGAGTTTTACCTGCTCAAACGAACGGATGGAAAAGTCGCGCTATCCACAAACTTCGGCATTGGTTCGCCCGTGATCGGCGGGTTGACAGACGAATTCGCCGCGCTCGGAGTAAAGCAATTTATCTTGATCGGCATGGCAGGCGGGTTGCAACCCGAATTGAGCACAGGCAGTCTCGTGATTTCAACGAGCGCCATTCGCGGCGAAGGCGTCTCCCGCCATTATCTCCAACCGAAGAAGACGGTTGATTCTTCCCCTGAATTAGTTCAAAGTGTCAGCCAGAAGCTTTCACAACAGGGTCGCCCGCATCATCCCGGCGTCACGTGGACAACCGACGCGCCTTTCCGTGAATTGCGTCACGAGGTGCAAGAACACCAGCGGCAGGGAGTCCTTGCCGTGGATATGGAAGCCGCGGCGATGCTGGCGGTCGCCAGGGCGAATCAATGTTTGGGTGTGGCATTATTTTCTATTGCCGACCAACTCTCTGGGGGAGAGTGGCGCATGGCGCCTGATCTGAGTCCCGCGAAAAAAGGATTGTCCATTTTGTGCGATGCCGTGCTTTCATCCTTGGAGAGGCCAGCTTCCCCTCCGGGTTGATTTGCTTTTCAGTGCTGGCGGTGGAATCACTTGCAACGGAATTGACAGATTGAAATGACAGATGCAAACTCGTTGCAAGTTCCCCTGTGCTATACTCGAAATTGATAACTTGTCGGTTTTGTTTACGCCTGTGTCCGGAGGAAATATGGACTGGCTTCGAAATCGCGCTGTACGAAATTATGTGCTGCTCGGCATTCTCGCGGGGTTCTTGTTTGTGGTTGTGGGGATCGGGCTGGAGATCAATATCAACCGATTGCCGCTGACAATGTGGTCCATCCGCTACCTTCATCGAATCGAACCGATCATTTTCGTCGTCGATCTTGCCCCGGTCGTGTTGGGATTCGTGGGCGGGTTGCTCGGCTTGCAGAAAAGTCTTTCAGAGGCGGTCATCCAGAGTAAAAAGGAGTGGGAAACGATCTTTGATTCATTCTCCGATCTCCTGTTCATGACGGATGGCGAGGGGACGATCCTGCGGTGCAATCATGCGGCGATCGATCGCTTGAACACCACCTTCTCCCTGCTGATCGGAAAGTCGTTCCCGGAAATGCTGGGTTTGGCTGGCATGGCTGATCTTTCAGGCGATCCAAATGAACATCGTGATCTCCACTGGCTGGGGCGGGTCTACGAAGTCAGCGCGTTCCCGATCGTTGTCGAAAAAAAGGAAACCCAAAACTTCTACATCCTGCATGACGTTACCGAACGCCGGCGTGTGCGGGCGGAACTCATGCGGCAGAAGGAATTTTTCGAATCGCTGGTGCAGAACAATCCCACCGCGATCGTCGTGCTCGATAACGATGAAAAGATCGTCTCGTATAACCCCGCGTTCGAGCGGTTGTATGGCTATTCAGAGGATGAGATTCGCGGCGTCATGTTGGATACGCTGATCACGACGGAGGAAACTCGCGCCGAGGCGCGCGAATACACAAAGCAGGTGATGCAAAACACGGTACACGTGTTCAGCAAGCGGCGGCGGAAAGACCATACCCTGGTGGATGTGGAAATTCTCGGTGTGCCGGTCATTGTGGCGGGGGAAAAGGTTGGGGCGCTGGCGATCTACCACGATATTTCCGAACTGGTGCAGGCGCGCCGGCAGGCGGAAGAGGCGAGTCGCACCAAGAGCGAATTTCTCGCCAACATGAGCCATGAGATTCGCACGCCGATGAACGGT
>CAYPCK010000325.1:0-3626 GCA_964409185.1 uncultured Anaerolinea sp.
GACGACCCGCACGATCCCATTTCCCTCGCAAACGTGGCGGGCGCCTCCTTCCGGTTGGTGGACAGATTATACAGCAAAAGGAAGTTTAGTAAACGGGTAAAGGCACACCGCGCCCGTTTAACACTACCTGGGAGGGGTTTTTGTGCCATAAACCGGGGACCGTTGCCCCACAGCGCGGGCAACGTCCGTCACCCGTCACACGATACTCCCGGATGACATACCCGCTTCGCTTCACCAGTGGATGGCTGCATTCCGGACAATATGTGTTTTCATACTCCCCGACGCGCCCTGGCAGATTCCCCGCGTACACGAACCGCAAGCCTGCCTCGCGCCCGATCTCCGCCGCGCGTAAAAGAGTATTCGCATCGGTATTCTCCGGGTCGGTCATCTTGTAATCCTTGTGAAACGCTGTCACGTGCCACGGAATATCGCGCGAAACGCCGGCGATGAATCGCGCCGCATCCCACAATTCTTCGTTCGAATCGTTGAAGCCGGGAATCGTCAGCGTGACGATCTCGACCCATAAGCCCATCTCGTGAGCGCGCTTGATTCCGTCCAGCGTGTTTTGCAGGACGCCTCCCAACTTGCGATAATTTTTATCCTGCATACATTTCAAATCTACTTTGTACGCCGAGATATACGGACGAATGTATTCCATCACCTCCGGCGTGTTGTTCCCGTTCGAGACGTACGCGCACATCAAGCCCGCCTTTTTCGCTTCCTTGAAAATTTCCACTGCCCACTCGCTGGTGATAAGCGGTTCGTTATAAGAGGAGACAATCACCGAAGCCTTTGTTTTTCTCGCGTACTCGACCATGCCCTCAGGAGAAATCTTCCGAATGTAATTGACTGAAATATCCGACGCCGGATCGCGCATGGCTTGCGAGGTCAGCCAGTTCTGGCAATACCCGCAGTGATAGTCGCAGCCGAGCATGCCAAACGTCAACGCGTTGGCGCTGGGCAACGCGTGGAAGAACGGTTTCTTCTCGATGGGGTCGCTTTGCAGCGCGGCGACATATCCACTTGGCGCGCGCAACTCTCCCCGTTGGTTGAAGCGCACCTGACAAATCCCGCGCCGTCCATCGCGAATCACACAACGATGCCCGCAGGCAAAACAGCGCACTTCATTGTTGGGTAGCTTTGCATACAAGTCCCCTGTCACTGTCAGCGTATCGAGATATTCACCGATCGAGCCGGGCATCGCCTCTCGCTTTCACCCTTATAATACACCCATGCTTACGGTTTGTGTACAGGCTGGCGGCGCATCGTCTCGCATGGGTGAAGATAAAGCGCTCAAGCCGTTTCTCGGGCGACCATTGATTCAACGCGTTGTAGATGGACTTAAACCGATTGCGGATGAACTCATTGTGACGACGAATCGCCCCGAGGATTACGCGTTTCTCGGCTTGCGCCTCTTTCCGGACCTCAAGCCGGGTCGCGGCGCCCTAGGCGGACTCTACACCGCGATCGCTTCGGCTTCGCATCCGTATGTTGCGGTCGTGGCGTGCGATATGCCTTTTGCCAGCGCAAAACTCATTGAGTCTGCCGTAGCCATCATGAACGGCGAAAAAGTGGATGTTGTCATCCCGCGCGTGGTCGCACAGGAAGAGTCGGGCAAACGCAGTGAGGGCTACGAACCGCTCCACGCGCTCTACCGCCGCGAGACCTGCCTGCCCGCCATCGAATCGGCCATCGAAGCCGACCAGTGGAAAGTGATCGCATGGTTCCCACAAGTGAACGTGCGCGTGCTAACCGCTGAGGAGATTGCATCCGCCGACCCCGATGGTCTCGCGTTCTGGAACGTCAACACGCCGGAAGAGTTTGCGAAAGCGGAAGAAATTGCAAGATCGTAGAGCGAGACGCTTTGCGTATCTCGCTCATTCATTCCATTAAAGAGGAATCATGACCGCATACAACATTGACCTCGTCCGCCAGCAATTCCCATCCTTGGATCGCCCCGCCATCTTTCTCGATAACCCCGCCGGGACGCAGATCTCCAAGCCGAGCCTCGACCGAATCAACAAGTACCTGCTTGAAAACAATGCGAATCACGAAGGTCAGTTCGAAACCAGCCGCAGATCGGATGAATTGTTGCACGAGGCGCACGTTGCCATGGCGGATTTTCTCAACGCCTCGCGCCCCGAAGAGATCGTCTTCGGCAATAACATGACCACGCTGACCCTGCACATGTCGCGCTCCCTCGCGCGGACGTTGCAAGCGGGCGACAACATAGTAGTGACCAGACTCGATCATGATGCCAACATCGCACCATGGATGTTGATCGCCGAGGACAAAGGCTGTAATTTGTTATGGGTGGATATTGACGTGGAAGACGGCACGCTCGACCTCGACGATTTTGCGCGGGCGTTGGAAAAGAAACCGAAGATCGCCGCGTTCGGCTACGCATCGAATTTGTTAGGGACGGTGAACCCGGTGAAGAAGTTGACGAAGATGGCGCACGATGCCGGCGCGTTAGTGTACATGGACGCGGTGCAGTACGCGCCTCACGGTCCGATTGACGTGCAAGATATTGACTGTGATTTTCTGGCGTGTTCGTCGTACAAATTTTTCGGTCCGCATGCGGGGGCGTTGTATGGAAAGTTCGACCTGTTGAGCGAGTTGAAAGCCTACAAAGTGAGACCAGCATCGAATGAACTGCCGTACAAGTTCGAGACCGGCACCCAAAACCACGAGGGGATCGCCGGTGTGCTCGGCGCGCTGGAATACCTCGAATGGTTGGGAACGCAATTCGGAGCGGATCACGCGTCCACGTGGAGTGAAGCGGGATTCACCGGTCGCAAGTTGGAGTTGAAGAAGGGGATGTCCGTGATGCGCGATTACGAAAAAGAATTGTCCAAAAAATTAATTGGCATCGTCGAGTCCGTGCCGGGGACGCGCATTTATGGCATCACCGATATGAACCGCCTCGATGAGCGCGTGCCGACGGTTTCATTCACCGTCGAAGGCAAGGAACCTGAGAAACTTGCCGATGCGATCGGGCGGGAAAATATCTACGTATGGAACGGGCACAATTACGCGCTGGCGGTGGTGGAGCGCTTGGGTCTGCTCGAGGCAGGCGGGATGATCCGCGTGGGACCGGTGCATTACAACACGCTGGAGGAGTTGGAGAGGTTTGGGGAGGTGTTGAAGAAGGTGGTGAAGTAATAATCGTTGGTCGAGTAGGGCGATAGCCCGTATCGAGACCAACGGATACGCGTACAAAATCCTGGAAGAAGAAGTGTTTTACGGCGTGGTGGTCTCGATACGTCCCGACTTGAGCGGGACTACTTGGCCACCGGAGTATTTTGAAAAATCATTTTCCATTCACGATCTTCGCCGCGCCGCCGGGGCGGGCGACGAGAATTTTTTCCACACCGGTGATGCCGCGTAAATTTTTCTCGATGGCTTGCGCTTCGGATTCGAGCGTGAGCACGTGCACGTTCGCGCCGGCGTCCACGGTGTAGCAGACGGGGAGACCATCCATCCGCCATGCGCGGACAGATTCCATCACGGCGAGCGAGGCGGGTTTCCAGTAGTGAAGCGCGGGCGTCGAGGTCATCATCACCGCGTGCATCATGTCCGAATCCAATTCGACGATGGACGCGAACGCGTTGAAATCTTTTTCG
>CAYPCK010000326.1:0-3617 GCA_964409185.1 uncultured Anaerolinea sp.
GCCTCGGCGAACAGCGAATTCAACGCGCGGACTCCTCTTCAACTCGTCCGCGCCGCGCCTGATGGCGTAACCAATCGAACCGTGCTCCGACCCGAATCGTTCCAATTGATGAACGAAGCGCTTTGGTCGCCCGATGCGAGTTTTGTCGTCGCTGCGATGGCGCCTTCCGATCAGATCTATTTCGGCGGCACCCTTGAACTTTTTTACACCGACGCGACACAAAATAAAGTCACGCTCGCGCCGTTCGGTCAACAACTCAAATGGGGACCGTAAAACTATTCGGCGGCATCGAGGGCGGCGGAACAAAATTCATCTGCGCCGTTGGCACTTCGCCCGATGATGTAAAACGCGAAGAACGATTCCCCACCACAACGCCTCAAGAAACACTGGATAAATCCATCGCTTTTTTCAAACAAGCCGAAGCGGATTTTGGCAAACTCTCCGCATTAGGATTTGCCTGCTTCGGTCCGCTCGACCCCGAGCCTGCCTCGCCAACTTTCGGCTTCATCCTCCCCACTCCAAAACAGCACTGGTCTAATGTAAATGTGGTCGGCATGTTGAAGTCGGTGTTGGATATTCCCATCGCGTTCGATACAGACGTCAATGGCGCGGCGCTCGGCGAATGGACGTGGGGTGCGGCTCAGGGACTCGACACCTTCATTTATTTGACCGTCGGCACAGGCATCGGCGGCGGCGCGATAGTGAACGGAAATCTCCTGCACGGGTTGCTCTGCCCCGAAATGGGCCACGTCCGCCTGCCGCACGACAAGGCGCGCGACCCCTTCGCAGGCGCGTGCCCATTTCACGGCGATTGCTTCGAGGGGTTGGCGTCCGGTCCCGCCATGGAAGCGCGCTGGGGGCAGAAAGCCGAAACGCTCGCGCCGAATCATCCCGCCTGGGAACTGGAAGCACATTACATCGCGTTGGCGCTGGCAAATTTCATTGTGACTCTTTCACCACAACGCATCATCATCGGCGGCGGAGTTTCGACTCAGGGTTTTCTCTTCCCGATGATTCGCCAGAAAGTAAAAGAGATTTTGAACGACTATGTTCAATCGCCTCTCGTTGGTGAAAAGATCGACGAGTACATTGTCCCGCCCGCATTGGGGACTCGTTCGGGAATGTTAGGCGCGATTGCGTTGGCGCAATCCGCGTAAGGGCAGGTCTGAGACCTGCCCCTACGGTTTTATTTTTCCGCGCGGAGCGCCCAACCTGTCCACAGCGCGCCGAGCAAATCCACCGCGCCAAGGGCGATCAGCATCGGGCTGGTGAACCCTGCCAACGCAAAAACAGTGAATGCAACGAAAACCCCAATGCGCGCAGGGACCGTCCATTGCGCGAAGGACTTCAAGTCCGCGCGGGCGGCAGAGATGTAGTAATACGCCAACACCAGCGCGAGTACGCCGACCACGCGGATCCAGACCTCGTTTGTCGCGGGAAAGCCCAGTGTTCCGAGAACAACATTGGGCATGGCGACCAGTCCCAACCCCATGCCCACCAAATACAAGCCGAAGACCAATAAAGTTGTAGAAGTTTTTTTCATGTAGATTCTCCTTGTTGAGTTAAGGTGACAGTCACTTTCAAAGTGACTGTCACCTTTTGGTTACCTACAGTGTATATCCCAAACAGGGTGGTTGTCACCACACGAATGTGGGTAAAATGGGTGGAACTTCGATGACAGACGAAAACTGGAAACCGCGCGAACTCGAAATCCTGCAATTGCTGGCGCAGGGGCTCACCAACAACGAGATCGCCTCGCGCCTGCATCTCTCGCAGGAAACGGTCCGTTGGTATAACAAGCAGATCTTCGGAAAGTTGGGAGCGGGGAATCGGACTCAGGCGGTGCAGCGCGCGTCGGAGCGGAACCTGCTCAAAGGCTGGGAAAGAAGCGTTGAGTCCAAGAAGCCAAACCGCCCGCCCGTTCGATACGTGTCGAATGGCGGCATCCACATCGCCTATCAAATCATCGGTGAGGGTCCAGTTGATTTATTGTTCATCCACGGCTTTCTTTCGAATCTTGAGATCGCCTGGGAAGATGAAGAGTACACAAACTTTTTTGAACAGCTCGGAAAGTTTGCTCGCGTGATCCTGTTCGACAAACGCGGCATGGGACTCTCCGACCGTGTGCAGGGCGCGCCCTCGCTGGAAGACACAATGAGCGACGCGTTGTGTGTGCTGGACGCCGCCGCTTCCGAACGGACGTTTGTGATGGGCACCTCCGAAGGAGGCGCCGCGTCCGTTTTGCTGGCTTCGACGTTTCCCGAGCGCGTGCGTGGACTCATCCTGTACTCGTCCACGCCGAAACTGGTGAAGACGAACGGCGAACCCGAATGGGCGGATGACGAAGATGCGTTCAACAGATCCATCGAGCGGATTCAAAAACAATGGGGCGGAGCGTGGGCGCTCGAAAATTTTGCCCCGTCGCGCGCGCAAGATGAAAAATTCAGGGCGTGGTGGTCGAAAGTACTGCGGGCTTCTTCGAGCCCCTCGTCCATCAAAGCGACGCTGGAAGTTGTGCGCGATATTGACATCCGCCCGCTCCTTCCGCATATCCGCACGCGGACGTTGGTAATTCACAAAACTCATGACCGAATATTGACTATCGAGGCTGGCAGGTATTTTGCAACTCACATGCCCAACGCGAAATATGTGGAACTGAAAGGCGTAGATCATTTCTTCTTTGTAGAACACGACAGGGTCGTATCTGAGATCGAGGCTTTCATGGAGGCAGTTCCTGAAGCGTCAGCCGATACATGGATTGGTATCGTGCTGTATTTGAATCTGCCAAACACGAGTAAAAAGGAAAAAACCATTCAGAATGAGTTGAAAGCCAGACGCGCAAAAGGTGTCTTCTTCGCCAAAGACGAAGCGACGGCGGTATTTGACAGTCCCAGCCACGCGATTCAATGCGCGTTGAAATTGAGAGAGATCATCAAAGACGATTCGCTTCGCATCAGTTTGCATGTGGGCGAGTGTGAGATCGAAAACGGAAAGCCGTCTCACATTGTCATTGAGGTTGCCCGCCACGCCGCGCAGGTTGCCCCGCAGGGAAAAGTCATCCTCACCCAAACCCTGCGCGATATTTTGGCAGGTTCGGGTGTGGTATTTGATCTGCGGAAGATTCACATTGACGAGAAGAAGGCGAAGAGTCTGTCGTACTACACGCTGGCATAAAAGACCTCCCAAGTCTAGCAACTGCTTGGGCGGGGTCTCAGACCCCGCCCGAACAATTAGCCTAGCACAAAATTATCAATCAACCTTGTCTTCCCGATGAACACCGCCATCGAGAGCAAGGTCTTTCCTTTGATCTCGGTCAACTCTTCCAGCGTGTCATAGTCCGCGCACGAAACGTATTGCACTTCGGCGAGCGGTTCAGCAGTCAACACCTCTTTCATCTTTCCTCTTACCGTTTCCGCATTCCGCTCACCCGTCTCAAACAATTCTTTCGCCGCGCTCAAAGAACGGAAGAGTACCGTCGCGGCTTTGCGCTGTTCGGCATCCAAATACACGTTGCGGCTGGACATCGCCAGCCCATCCGCTTCACGCATCGTTGGGCAGATCACGATCTCAATGGGAAAATTCAAATCACGAACCATCTGGCGGATGACCGCCGCCTG
>CAYPCK010000327.1:0-2452 GCA_964409185.1 uncultured Anaerolinea sp.
GGAGCATCACCGTCGGACCGACGCCGATGGTGGGACCGTAATAGCGGAAGCCTTCACTGCTGATGTCGGCGTATTCGCCGTATTGCACGAGCGTCTTCGGCACGTGCAGGTGCGAGCCTTCGTCGAACCACGGGGCGGGGAAGCGCGTGAGGTTGTGAAACGCGAAAAAATAGGTCAGCAAGGCGGCAAGCGCGCCAAGCAGGATCATTCGGTTCTGATTTACAAAGCGTGCCATGATCTCTCCGATAGGTTGAAAGGTTGCCTCACCCCATCCCTGCGGGGTCATTTACGAGTAGGTGGCTTTAACGGTTTGCCTGACAGCGGAAAGGATGACCTGCGCATATTCCACTCCGCCAACTACTAGACGGGTTTCGGCGGGAGTGGGTACACCGTCTGCATGAATGGAGGCGAGGAGCCTGCCCGCGTGGAAAACCGGGAGGAGCACCGTCAAGGAGGCGAGAGGCTGGCTGGGAGGAATCAGGTTGAAATGAAGGGAGGACGCGCTCGCGTCCCAATTGAAATCGCCAAAGTCGGTATCGTGCCGGGCGTCGGTGAACCACAGCCATTCCTGTCCCGAGAGGATCGGCACGCCGAGTTGATTTGCGTAATCGAGCGTGCCTTCCAAAAAGATGCGTCCCTTTTCAGCGGGGTCGCCGCCAAGTTGGAATGGGTCAACGTGGAACTGTCCGCCGATCGCGCAATACTCGCCATCGTTGACGGAACGGTCGAGGAGCAGTTTGGAAATTTCCACCGCCTCCTGCGCGGACAATTGGGGCCAGCCGCCCCAGCCCGGCACATCCATCGGGATGAGGTGCTCGTCGGCGACCTGCGTCAACTGTTGATACAGGTCGATCAGGCGCCCCTGCTCGTCGATGAATTTCATCGGGCGACCACTGCCGGTCAGGTGACCGTACGCCCACTCGCCGTTCTTCTTTTGCATCGAAGGACCAACGTGGTAATAATCGAAATTCATGCGCATGCCATACATCGCCTGCGCGCGCGCGGTTTCCATCCAGCCCGTCCACAGAATGCGGTGCGTGCGCACGGTTTGCGAGACGGGGCCATAGCCGCGACCGGTAAATTCCTTCCAATACAAGTGCCACTCGTCGAGCCCGGTTTCCACGTACGGGTGTAACGTGATCTCATGCCCGCGCGCGCGCCATTCCGCCACAAGGTCGGGGGTCGGCGATCCGAATTCCGCGCCAAGGATGTTCGAGACAACGGGAACATTGTCTGTGAGCCAGAAGCGCGTCCAGCGCGCGGCGCGACCGACATCGCCGACGATCTGCGGAGAGTAATACACGCTCATGTGTCCGCCGCGCTCGTCCACGATCTGCAAGACCTCTTCGATGAACTGGGTGGGGTTGCTGTGCGAATCGCCGGTGGCAATCAACGCCGATCGCGCATCTTCAGGGAAATACCACAGGCGCGGCAGTGGCGTTTCGCTCAATTGCGCCAGAAGGTTCACCAGCAGGCGCTGCTGTTCGTCCGCTTGCGGAATGTGAATTCGCTCGAGATCGATCCAATCTACGAACATGTCCACCGTGCGGACGCCGTCGAGTCCGTCAATATCCTGGTTGGCGATCTGCGGGTTGCCCTGCCGCATGTACGCAATGCTTTTCGCCAGGTCATACGCAAACGCTGCCGCAATGCCCTCGCCGAATCGGTTCATCACGATGGCGGGGTTATCGGTCGGCGTATCGCGGTCTGAGCACAGCCACGCGACAACCTCCGCACCGGCGACGTTATATAAATCCGCAGTGCCGTGAACCTGTAGCGACTCTGGGCGAATACCCACCCCGGCGGAATGCGCGGGATCGGTCTTGATGTACGCTTCGGAGGATGAACCCCCGCTTCTTTCCCAGCCGAAGATTGATTCAAACCCTTCCGCCGGTCTCATGCCGACGAGTCGCCCGCCGCGCGCCACGTACCCTTTGAACATTTCCGCCTGCGCCGTATCGAGCGGAGTCTCCGCAAGCAAAACAACGTTGTAGTTTTGGATCGTATCACCAGCCATGGACGATAATGCCGCGGTATGAAAACAATTAATCCCCTCCGCTCGCAAAATTTCCGTCAGAAAAAGCCCAAACGTATTTTCAGAGTCAGGGTTGACGACGACCAGAATCGGGACCGAGCCATCCAGCGCGGCAGTGAACAACGAGCCCATGCCGACGTATGGATTGCGTTCCACGATCGGGTCGCCGTTCGACTCTTGAAGAATCCCGTAGCCCAACGCGGCAGAAGCCGCCGCGCCCACGCCGGCGAGTTTGAGAAAATCCCTGCGGGTGATCTTTCGTTTCATGGGTTTTTGAAGATCGGCGAACCGATCAATCCTTCGAGATAGGAACGGAACACATCCAGCACAGTGACCGACGAGGCATCTTTCGCGAGGTCGTTGATCTCCTGCGGGTCGTCCCTCCAGTTGTACAACACTTCTCCGAATTCCTCATGG
>CAYPCK010000327.1:2462-3610 GCA_964409185.1 uncultured Anaerolinea sp.
CTCCAATACAGCGCCCGTCACCGACTTCATCCCTCCGAAGGTGGTGGGGTTTTGTTCCGCCGCCCCTTCGACCTGCGCCACTCTGGATGACGGCCCCGCCCACCCCGGCGGGACACTCCCGCCGAAGAACGCGGTGAGCGGCGGCGAGGGGAAGGACCCATCGTTGGCGTCGATTAATTCGAGAATGGTGGAGGGCAACCCCGTGGTCGAAACCGGTGTATCGATCACTACACCTGCCGGCACACCTGCCCCCCACACGATGAGCGGCACATGAATCTCCTGCCGATATAACGACGCGCTATGTTGGAGCAAGCCATGTTCGCCAAGCGATTCGCCATGGTCGGCAGTCACGATGACGATGGAATTTTCCAACAAGCCGCGCGACTCAAGTTCGGCAAACAAGGCTTGGATCTGATCATCCACGTAGTTGATCGAGCCATCGTACGCGTCGATCTCGGATTGCAGTTGCGCGGGAGTCAATTCGGGATGGTAGCGTTCGACGAAACCGTTGATCAGCCCTCCCGGCGCCTGACCGTACAGCGAGCGATACGGTTCGGGCGGCGTGTACGGGTCATGCGCGTCGAAGTAATTGATAAAAAGAAAAAACGGCTTGCTGTCCGCGCCGACCCAATCGAGTGCAGACTCATTAATATCGGAGGCGAGGCGCCGGGTGGGAACGCCTTCGTAATTCAATGCCTTGCGCAACCCGTAGTAATCGAACAAATAGCCATACAACGAGGAGTTGAGGATCGCATCCGGCGGGGTTTGATAGTTATCTTCAAAACGCAGGAAGCCGCGCCCGAAACCCTGACGGCGGGTGAAGAACAAGGTGTTGGCTGAAAACGCGCCGGTGCGATACCCCTGCGATTGCAGGACTTCGCCGATCGTTGGGTACGTGTCGTCCAGCGGCAGGATTTCGGCTTGGTGTTCGTACGTGTACCGCCCCGTGAGCATCGAGGCGTGCGAGGGTTGTGTCCACGAGGAGGGCGAGATCGCATTCTCGAAACGGACGCCCTCGGCGGCGAGACTATCCATGAACGGACTGGTCTCGCGCTCGTAGCCATAGGACGACAAATGATCGGCGCGCAATGTATCCACGGTGATGACGATGACATTCGGCGCGTCACCTTGCGCATCGGGCAACGATG
>CAYPCK010000328.1:0-3595 GCA_964409185.1 uncultured Anaerolinea sp.
CGCGGCAATTTCATCGTCGAGTTTTGAACCGTTGGGGAAGAGGTAGAGATGGTCTGATGCGGTGGTGCATCCCGAAAGGGCGAGTTCGGCTAGGGCGGTGGACGTCGAAATAAAAATATCTTCGGGGTTGAGGCGCGCCCAGATCGGGTAGAGGGTTTTGAGCCAGTTGAACAAATTCGCATCCTGCGCGGCAGGGACGGCGCGCGTGAGGGTTTGGTAGAAGTGATGGTGCGTGTTGACCAGCCCCGGCAGAACGACATGACCCGTGAGATCAAGAACTTCATCAGCCGTAATTGGTAATTGGTAAGCGGCTCCTACGTGCTCGATGAAGCCGTCATGAACAAAAAGACCACCATCCGATAGTTCGGTGTGGCGGTCGTCCATGGTAAGGAGGTGGGCGTTTTTGATCAGGAGGGTGGGCATGGGGAGGAAAGTAATTGGGATGTTGTAATTGAGGAGGGAGAATTAGGGAATTGGAGAATGGCCGTTGGTCGAGGCTTGTCTTGAGCCTGTCGAAACAAGCCCCGAATGTTCGTCGAAGGACGTATCGAGACTAAAGTTGTCTGACAAATCGAAGTGTAGCAAAAAGCGGGGAGGATGTCAACAAGGGATAAAGCGGTTTGGGAGGATGGCTACCGGTTTGAATCCACGTTTTGGCAAATGAATAAGCGATCCATTTGCATGAGGTGAAAGGAGAAATACCCGTTCCCCGCGCCCACCTCAAGGATCGATGGATTCTTGAGGTGAAGGTTTCGAAAAATCCAGTCCACCTTGGGTTTGGCAAATGCAATAATCATGGGATGGTCATACGGTCGTTCGTCCACATGGTCGTAATACTTCGTTGTGGATTCTTCCACGCTTGTTTTTGTCTTGAGCATTTTTCTAACCATGGCATCCCTTTCCAGGCTTCCTTGCGAGTCCGCCGTAGATTGCTCCCGTCCTTGATAACGCCAGATAATCGCAAAATTATACCAACTTGCTTCTACTTTCCCTCGCGGGGAGAGGAAACCATGCCTCAAACAAAAAAGTTGACAATCACTTGTCAACTTTTTTTATCGTCATGCTTTGACCTTGTTCACCATGCGCCGGCTTTTCTCCAGCAGAGAGTTGACCTCTGCATTGGCTTCCGGGACGGTCACGCCTTCCACCAGCGCCCATTCCTCGCACAGCACGCGTTGCGTCTGTCGGAAGAACCCCGCGATCGAACCGTACAGCGATTTGTGTTCGCCGAAAGCGAACAGGTCGCGCGCCACCTCGCATTGCACGCGGATCGTCCCTTCCCGCAGGCGCGCCGCCAGGTTCGATTGCCGCGAACGCGCATCGTCAACCATGGGCGAGGGACGCGACACCAGGATCTGACGACAGCGGTCAATCTCGCTGCGCGCCGCGGGTTTGCGCAGCCCGAAGGACGGCGAATCGTACGGCACCCAGATCGTCCCGCCGCCGGGGAGCGAAATTTCATAATAGCGCTTCATCACGCCGGGTTCGAACTCGCGCTCCTCCACGTTGACCACGTTCCCCACGCCGTGTTGCGGATGAACCACCTGCTCGCCGATTTTGAACGTCATGGTTTGGTTAATACCGTCGGCGGTTGGTGTTGCCGCGCTGGCGATGTCCGCCGCGCTGGTCGCGGAAACCGCCGCGTTCCTCGCGCGGGCGGGCGACGTTCACGGTCAACTGGCGGTCATTCATCGAATACCCGTTGAACATGCTGATCGCTTTCTGCGCATCGCTTTGCGAAGCCATTTCCACGAACCCGAACCCCTTCGAGCGATTCGTATCCCGATCTTTGATCAAGGCAACCGACACGACGTTTCCGGCTTGCATGAACAGCTCGCGCAATCCCTCTTCGGTGGTCTCGAACGACAGGTTTCCAACGTACAACTTTGCTTCCATGAGATACTCCTCTGGTTTCAAGCGATTAAGTGAAAAGCCGCCAACCCTATTCCTGGGTTGACGGCGAAATCAGCGCGCTCGACCTTTTATAAGATAGGCTCATTGTATCACACGCGTGATCGTGAAACCCACCACGGATCGGTGTCAGATATCCCCGAGTTGTATATGTTGGCAGATACCTCCTACCCTCCCAGCGCATTCCCCGCGAGCCAGCCCGTCGTCCATGATGATTGAAAATTAAAACCGCCGGTGATCCCGTCGATATCCAAAACCTCCCCGGCGAAATACAAGCCCGGCATTTTTCGACTCTGCATGGTTTTGAAGTCCACCTCGTTCAGGCACACCCCGCCGCAGGTGACGAACTCCTCTTTGAATACGCCCTTCCCTTGAATGACAACATGGCTTGCCGTTAATTCTTTGGCAAGTCGTTTCAATTCCTCTTTCGAAAGGTCTGCCCAATTCTTGCCGCCGACGAACGCGGTCAATTGCCTCCACAAGCGGGCGGGGATCTGCGAAAAGGCGGGATGCACCGAAACATTTTTACGCGCATTCTCCTTCCACGCTTTGTTTCGTAGCAACACTTCCAGCGCTTCTTCGAACGGGTACTCATCCAGCCAATTGATCGTCAGTTCAGCCCGATAGTTTTTCTCGAACAATTCCCGCGCGCCCCATGCCGAAAGCCGGAGCGCGGCGGGTCCGCTGAGTCCCCAGTGCGTGATCAACAATGCCCCGCGCGTAACGAGCGAATCCATGCGCAGTGTCACCGCGTTCACCGCGACGCCCTCCAGCCCGGCGATCCGCGCATCTTTGATGTTGAAAGTGAACAACGATGGCACCGGCGGAACAACCGAATGCCCAAGCGATTCGACGACATCCAGCATCTTTCGGTCGCTGCCTGTGGCGAGTAATAATTTTTTCGTTTGCAGGGGGACAACCCGCGCTTCGCTCCGGACCTTCAGCCTGAATCTCACGCTCGACTCTTTCTCCGCCTCCAGCAGACTCGTTCGGGTCTGCACCTCGACCCCCACCCTGCGCGCGGACTCTCGCAGGCAGTCCGCGATCGTGCTCGCATCGTCTGTCACGGGGAAGATGCGCCCATCGGCTTCGGTCTTCAACTTCACCCCGCGCGATTCAAACCACGCGACCGTGTCGCGCGGCTGGAAGCGGCTGAACGCCCCGCGCAGTTCGTTGCCTCCGCGCGGGTAAAACGTCACCAACTGCGCCGGGTCGAAGCAGGCATGCGTTACATTGCACCGCCCCCCGCCGGAGATGAGCACCTTGCCCAGCGTCTGGTTCGACCGTTCGACGATCAACACCTTCAACGCCGGGTTCAACTCGGCGCACCGGATCGCGGCAAAGAACCCCGCCGGTCCGCCGCCCGCCACGACAACATCCCAGTCAGCCTTCATTGTTGTCAAAGTATACACTCCAAAAAAACAAAATCGCCCAGCCGAATATGCCGGCCAGGCGGGTGTTTTGTGTCAACATCGTCTACTCTCGCAAACGGATCAACCCCGTTTTCAACGCCGCCAGCACCGTTTGCGCGCGATTGGGCTGGTCCATCTTCTCCAAAATATTTTTGGCATGTGTGCGGATCGTTTCTTCACCGACCCCCAGTAAGTTGGCGATCTGCTTGTACGTGTTCGACGTAGCCATCCACTCCAGCACCTCCATTTCGCGCGGTGTCAGAGTCACGGGC
>CAYPCK010000329.1:0-3574 GCA_964409185.1 uncultured Anaerolinea sp.
CGCGGTGCGGAATCCCGAGGGCATCCAGCGCGAGGCTGGCAGGGGGCTTTGAATCCATGGTGTAAAATCATACCATGTCGAAATTCAAACCGAGGCAGGGTTAGTCATTTTGAACGCGTTCAGGCTGGCATCGTTCACGCTCATCCGCGTGATCCTCAACATTCCCTATCGAATGATCTACGCCTTCGTGCCTCAATTTGCGCGCGGACTGGGCGTGGCTCCGAGCGTGATCACGTCCCTGCTCGCGCAACGCGCTTTCGTTGGAATATTCCTGTCGTTCCTCGTCCCCTTCATCGAAACGCGCGGACGCAAGTTTGGCATGTTGTTGGGGCTGGGATTCTTCACCGCCGGCGCGGCGCTCGTCGCCCTTTCACCCAGCCTTACCACGTTTGCGGTGGCGATGGTCTTTGGGCTGGTCGGTAAATCACTGCACGACCCTTCGATGATCTCGTACGTGGCGGACCACGTGGAATATGAAAAGCGCGGCGTGATGATCTCGATCACTGAATTTGCGTGGTCGCTCGCGTTTGTGGCTGGCGCCCCACTGGTGGGTTGGATCCTTTCCCGCTATCACTGGTCCATCCCCTACGCGCTTTTTGGTTTGCTCGGCTTCGGCGCATTCCTTGTTGTTGCCTTCACCCTCGTTGATTCCGCCAAACCCGTCCATCATGAGGATGGCAGGCTCGGCAACATCAAACAGATCGTCAAATCACCGGTGGTGCTGGTCGCCTTTTCTGTCAGTTTCTGGCTCCTCGCCGCGAACGAACTGGTCAACGCGACCTTCGCCCTGTGGCTCGAAGACTCGTTTCAATTGCAAATCGCCGCGCTGGCTGGCGCTTCGGCGTTCATCGGGTTCTCCGAACTGTCCGGGGAGGGGTTGGTGGCTTTGCTGGTGGATCGTGTGGGCAAAGTCCGCGCGACGGGAGCCGGTATCATTGCCAATTGCCTTGCCGCGTTGTTATTACCCCTCATCGGGCAAACGCACACCGGCGCGCTGATCGGATTGTTCCTCTTTTACATCACGTTTGAATTTACCATCGTCAGCATCATTCCGCTCATGACCGAGGTGATGCCGTCGGCGCGCGCGACCACGCTTTCGCTGGCAGGTGTAGCTCATTCCCTCGGCAGGATGACCGGCGCGTTGTTGTCGCCCGTCATCTACGGGTTGGGATTTTCGTTCGTGACCGGCGCGGTGATCGTGTTCAACGTGCTGGGGTTGGTCGCCGTATGGTATCTTTCGCGTCACCACGACTGATGGGCTGGTTCTCACCCTCATCGTTTTTCACATCGTGATCGTTTGTCCGCGAAATCAATGTTATATGAGTTCGGGATAATTCTTTTTTCGGACACGGATCACACGGAATGCACGGAAACTTCCATTAAATCACGGAAAGTATCCGTGAGATCCGCGTACTCCGTGTACAAAATCAATGATCATTCTCACTCTCTACGGTTTCTTCCTCTTTCTCTTCACGCTCGGCTTGCTGTGGGTGTTTATCCCGGCGTTGTATGGCTTGCCTTCGAAGCCGACCCAACCGCAGCGCATCCGCGCGGCGTTGAAGTTGGCGAATCTACAACCTGGCGAGACGCTCTACGACCTCGGCGCGGGCGATGGGCGCGTGCTGCTCATTGCCGCGCAAGATTTCGACGCGCGCGCCGTCGGCGTCGAGATCGGACCCGTGCAATGCGCGTTGACGTGGTTGCGCGTCACCGCCGCGGGGCTTGGAAATAAGGTTCAAGTCCGCTGGGGAAATTTTTTCACGGCTGACCTGCATGACGCGGATGTGGTTTTCATCTACGCCACATCCCGCCAAATGACGCGGCTCGCTTCCCATCTGGCGAACCAACTCAAACCCGGCGCGAGAATCGTTTCGATCTCGGCAGATTTCCCCGAGTGGGAGCCATCCCATTTCGACGACCCGCATCTGATCTTCGTCTACACCATGCCGCCAACGCCGGGAAACCTGACCACATATTTGTTGAAGAAAACCGAATAATACTCAACCCTCAAGCCATTCGTGCACTTCCCCATCAAACGATTCGGGCGGCGGCAAGCCCCGGCTTTTGGCGCGTTCAATGGCGTAGGCATGATCCATCGGGGCGGGGAAATACTGAAACGTTTTGCCGAGTTCTTTTGCCGCCTTCAATTCGTCGCGGCTGATCTTTCCTCCGCCGATCGCTACGAGCACGTCACTGCACGCGACCATGGCTTGCGAGGTGGGGGAGAGGGCGTTGGTGTTCGGCAGAATCCCGCCCCAGACGGTATCCAAGACGACGCAGATGACATCCACGTCGGTGCTGATGCGGTGCGGATGATTCATCACGCGGGTGGAGACGATGCCTGTCGTTCGGAACCCCATTGCTTTTGCCACCGGATAGATGATCCCCGCCCCTTCGGCGGTTACGCCGATGTTGACCAGCGTATTCTCGGGCGAATGTCCCGATAGTACCTTCCGCGCGATTTCAAGGACTTGCGGCTCTTCATCGTATTCATAACCGGAATACCCGAAGAAGGTGAGCACGGTCTTCTGCTGGCTCTTGAAATACGCGATCACTTCATTGGGAGTCATCCTCCACCCGACGACTTGATACCTGCCCCGCTGGCGGATTTTGATGCGATTTACGAGATGACGAATAGTGCTCAAGGGCGTTATCCTTCCGAACCATCCAATTTTAATACAAACTCTTGAACGTATGCCCCCGCCGGGTTGGTGTACGAATCCTCCCCAACAACGTTGAATCCGCACTTCTCCAGCACGCGCCGCGAAGCGACGTTGTGCTTTGCCACGTGCGCGAATAACGGACGGATCGTCACGATCTTCAAAAACTCGGCGAGCGCCTGTGTGGCGATCCCTTTGCCCCAAAATTCTTTTCCGATCCAATAACCGACTTCGCGATTCTCTTCCATTTCCCAACTGCCGATGCTTCCCGCCACTTGTTCATCGAAGACGATGGCTCTGAAAATAACCGATTGGTCTGACATGATCTTGCGTGAGTGGGCATAAAACGCCTCTTCACCCCGCGCAGGGAACGCCGCCATCGCCGTCGCGTCGGGGTCGAGTTGTTGTTCGTAGAGGGTGGGGAGGTCTGCTTCCGTGACGGGGCGGAGGAGGATGGGCATGTTACGAGTATATCTGTAAACCACACTTTATAACGATGTTCATCCATGCTCATCTGTGGTTAAATTACCCCGCCGAACGAATCTCTAATTCTCCAGTCTCTAATCTCTGACTCCAATGCTCATCCACTCCTCCTCCCAACTCCTCACTTTGCAAGGCGGACCCCAACGCGGACATCGCCTCGGGGAACTCAGCATCATCGAAGATGGCGCGGTGCTCGTGCGGGATGAAAGAATCGTCGCGGTTGGAACGACCTCCGAACTCAAAGCCGCCTACCCCGATGAACCCACCCTCGATGCCAGCGGTTGCGTGCTCATGCCCGGCTTTGTGGATCCGCACACACATCTCATCTGGGCGGGCGACCGCGCCGACGAGTTCGAGCAAAAAATGTCCGGCGTGCCGTACCTCGATATCCTCGCGGCGCTGGCAGCAAGCGTCGAGCTGCACCTGTTCGT
>CAYPCK010000330.1:0-3561 GCA_964409185.1 uncultured Anaerolinea sp.
TGTTGCCGCCAGACCGGCGACAGAACTGGAGTGTCAGAGCCGCGCGCAGTGATCAACGTTGTTCGTGCCGATCAGTCCGCGCGCCACCTTTTGCAGGAGATAATTTTCCTCGTTCGTGCACTTGGCTGAAACAAGGAAACCGATCGAGTCGGGTCCGTACTTGTCGCGTATCTCACGCAGCCGCGAGGCGACGTGTCCCATCGCCTCATCCCACGACGCTGGAACAAGTTTCCCCTCCTTCTTCATCAACGGCTGGGTCAAACGATCCTTCGAATGGATAAAGTCATATCCGAAGCGTCCTTTCACACAAAGATTGCCGCGATTGGACGGTGAGTCGAACGGCGAGGTGACCTTGTACACAATATCTTCTTTGATGTGCAAATTCAACGCGCATCCAACCCCGCAGTAGGGACAAGTTGTTGTGACAATTCGGTCTGGTTTAATCATTACTCCTCCAGTGAGTCAAAAGTCAAACGACCTTTGACCTTCAACTTTTGGTTTTCCTCTTTTTTCTTCCAGTATTCAATACGCTAATATCCTGCGGGCTCATCCCCTGCTGAAGCAGATACTCGCGCTTCGGTTTCAACGCGCCCGTGGGGCATACGCCCACGCATTGGCCGCACAGCACACACGTGGTTTCAGGAATGGCTTTATCAAAGAACGTCCCGATTTGCGTTTCATAACCGCGGCTCTCGAAATTGATGGCGTACGTGAACTGCGCATCCTCCGCGCAGACTTGCACACAACGCCAGCACAACAGGCACTTCGAGTAATCCCGAACATACATCGGGTTGTCATCCTTGACTTCCGACTCGCGGCGTTCGGCATCGGGGAAGCGATTCGCGTCCGCGCCGTAATTTGCCATCATCGTTTGGATTTCATCCGCTTCGGATAAATCCATCGTCGAGTCGAGCATCTCCAGAATCGTCTTGCGCGCGCGGACGACCTTCTCGCTTCGCGTCTGGACCTTCATCCCCGCCCCGGCCTGGACGACGCACGCGGGCTGAAGCACCCTCGAACCCTCCACCTCCACCACGCACATGCGGCACAACCCATTCGCCGTCGTCGCATCGTGGTAGCAGATCGCCGGCACATCCGCGCCGATTTCGCGAGCGATGTCGAGCAGGGTTTTACCTTGATCGGTGGTGGTTTCTTTTCCGTCAATCGTCAGTATAATGTCAGCCATTTCGCCTCGTAACATGTGGTGGTCGAGTAGCGACGAACGATAGTGAGGAGCGTATCGAGACCACAATACATAATTTCATTTTGCCTACCGTTCGCTGGTTTCGATATGCCTTTCTCAACGAACGCTCAAGGCTACTCAACCAGCGGTTCGCCATTAATCTTCAAACAACTCGGGCCACAACTTCATCGCGGACAACACCGCGCTCGCCGCCGTCTGACCCAACCCGCACAAACTCGCATCCGTCATCGTCCAGCCGACGTCTTGCAGGCGGACAAAGTCGCCCTCCAGCGTTTTGCCATCGGCGATACGGTCGAGAATTTCCATTTGGCGCTGCGTGCCCATCTGGCAAGGATAACATTTGCCGCACGACTCATGCGCAAAGAAATGACCCAGACTCTTGAGAACTTGTCGCATGTCACGAGTCTCATCGAAGACCATGACCACGCCGGAACCAAGCGGCAGACCGACACCGCGCAAATCTTCGAAAGTCATTTTAACATCCAGGTGTTCGGAAGTGGCGAATGCGCCCGCCGCGCCGCCAAAGAGAACTGCCTTTAATTGTTTACCGCTCTTTACACCGCCTGCCATCTCGAGCAGTTCGCGAAGAGTCGCGCCGAATGGAATTTCATACACGCCGGGTTTGGTCACATCGCCGGAGACGCAAAATAATTTTGGTCCCGGTGATTTCTCTGTTCCAATTTTGCGATATTCAGCCGAACCAAGTGAAAGGATCAACGGTACACTGCATAGGGTTTCGACATTGTTGATGACGGTCGGTTTGCCGAACACGCCGTGCGTCGTCGGGAACGGCGGCTTGATGCGCGGAAAGCCGCGCTTGCCTTCAATGGATTCGAACAGTGCTGTCTCTTCCCCGCAGATGTACGCGCCTGCCCCGACGCGGATTTCAATATCAAAGTTTTCGCCGAGATAGCGAGCCGCGCGCGCTTCGGTCAACGCGTTTTCAAGGACGGGCACGATGTATGGATATTCACCGCGGATGTAGATGTAGCCCTTGTTCGCGCCAATGGCATACGCGGCGATGCACATCCCTTCGATGACCCGGTGCGGATCGTCAATGAGCAGAACACGGTCCTTGAATGTGCCCGGCTCGGATTCGTCCGCGTTGCAGATGATGTATTTCTGGTCGGCAGTCGCGTTCGCCGCGCCTTCCCACTTGATTCCCGTTGGGAATGCCGCGCCGCCGCGCCCAACAAGACCGGATGCTTTGACCTCTGCAATAACATTTTCGGGTTTCATCGCTTTGGCTTTTTTGAACGCGGCATATTCGCCGTATTGCGCGAGGGATGTGGTTGAACCTTTTCCACAGTTGGCGGTCAACATGCGGATTGGACCGTAGACCATGGACGGCGGACGGCGGTCGGCGGTCAACGGTCGTCCATCCATAATGGTCAGCCCATCGCCAACGACAACGCCATCGTCCACCAATGCCACTGGGGCGTGTTCACACAGCCCCAGGCAGGGACTCGACTCGATGGTGAGAGACAGGTCGCCCGTCGTCTGACCCGCGTCAAGTCCATGGTGTGAACAAAGATGATTCAGTACATCCTTCCCGCCTTTGAGCGCGCACGCCACATCCGTACACACGCGGATGACATGCCGGCTGGTCGGTTCATTATAGAAAAGGGAATAGAATTCGATTACGCCATGCACATCGGCAAGAGGGACGCGCAACGCGCGGGCGATCTCGGTGGCGACAGGTTCAGAGATCCAGCCGTAAATTTTTTGAGCCGCGTGCAAGGCTGGCAACAGCCCCGAGCGGCCCAACGGAATGAAGGATGCAATTGCGGGTTTCAAAGGAGTGATATCAAAGTCTGCCATAAAATCTCCGGCTGGAAGTATAGCCGAAAATGATTGTCACCGTAAAGTGACGTTTCGAGGAAGAAAATCATAAAACGGGTGCGGTGGTCGGGTATACTCATTCGCAACGAGAGCATCATTACCGGTGAAAACGTTGGCGGCTTTTTTTGAGGGAAAATGGAAATCATTGACAGCCCTGGCGATCTGCCTCGCGCTGGTCGGGTGGTGGCGCGTTCCGTTGGGCGAATTTCTAGGCTGGATCAGCGACCGCGAGGCAGTCGCCAGCTACATCGGAGAAAATGGCAATTGGGGAATCGCGGTTTACTCCGCGTTGTTGGTTCTACAGTTGATCGTTGCCTTCGTGCCGGGGCAGGCGTTGGTCTTCGCCGGTGGGTATGTCTTCGGGTTTTGGAAGGCGCTCGGAATTACGATACCGGTGGCGGTGATCGGAAGCCAGATTGCTTTTTATCTCGCGCGCCATTACGGACGACCTCTCGCCTATCGCCTCGCCACGCAAAAGTCCATTGATCGCTGGGAGGCAATTTCAAAGAATCAAG
>CAYPCK010000331.1:0-3558 GCA_964409185.1 uncultured Anaerolinea sp.
TAGCCGTAATCCTGGCATTCCACTCCGTAATACACCGCTTCGGAATACGTCGGGTCGGGGATCACTTCGAGGGTTTGCGAGTCAATTCCCAGTCCAAGGTAAAGGAGGCGGGCAAGCGGAACGATGTCCAGTTTCGAGGTGAACGCCGCCAGCGCGCGGACGAACATCATGCGGTCTCCCTCGTTGTACATTTGACCCGCCGCGACGTATTCGAGATTCGTCAACGTGAAGGCGCGGTTGGCTGTTCTGCCGTTGGCGAGCGGGAACTTGAAATTGATGGCGCGTTTATCCAAAATTTTTGCAAGCGTATCGTAACCGCGGACCGCGTTGCCGAGCATATCCCGTCGGCAGGCGGGATCGTCGTTGCACGCCAGCAGCGAGTCGGTCAGCACATCGCTAAACGCCTGCGCCTGTTCGGTGTAGTACTCGAAGCCGTCGAGCGTGAGGTCAACGGTACCATCCAGGATGAGCCCGGCAAGATGTTCGCTGTGGGCGGCGGCATAGGTTTGCGCGTATTGCGTGCCGTAACTTTCGCCATACAGCCAGAACTGCTCATCGCCAACGAGTTGGCGGAAAAGTTCAAGGTCTTCCACGGCTTGTTTCGTTCCAAGGAACGGCAGGAGGCTCGGATCGCTCATTTCGTCCACGCACTCCGTGCTGAAGGTGTTGGCAGACTGCTTGAGCGCCGCTTCCTGTTGCGGAGTTTTACCGCGCGCGTCGCGCTGGTAGAACCCGTTGGCGGCTTCGGGGCAAGCCTGGTCGCCGGAGAACAACAACCCGCGCTGGTCGAAGAAAACAATATCGAAGGCGTTCAAAATATCGTCGCCGAAACCGGGCAAGTAATAATCCGCAGAGGAAATACCGGAATAACCGGGACCACCCGTGGCGGTGACGAACATTCCCTTGCGCGCGCCGGCGGCGGGAAGAACGGCAAAGGTCACGTTCAACGTCCGCGGATCGGCGGGGTTGAAATGATCGAGCGGCGCTTCGATGGTCACGCAGGTGAACGCGCTCCCTTCAAAACACTCGTACCCGCCGAGCGCGTCCAGCAGGTCTTCCATGGGGGTTTGGAGCGTTCGTTCGTACGGCGTGGCGGCGATGGAGGTGAACAACAGCACAGCGATGAAAAGCAATCGCACGGGCAAACTAAAGCGAGATTTCATGCATCCTCCGGAAACTATTGAATTAATGTACTCAGCCTTGATGAAATATTATAAATTAAAACAATCGGCGGGCAAGCACCGCCCTCTATGAAAAGGTTACAGAAGTGAAAATAACAAAAGCGCACGAGTTCGTGCGCTTTTGTTTCTTATCGAATCGGCGGCTCTTACCTCACGTTGATGACCTGCCCCGCATAGATTAGGTTGGCGTTTTTGATGTTCGGGTTGAGGGCGAGCAGGGCGTCCACTGTGGTGCCAAACTTCCCTGCGATGATGCGGAGCGTGTCGCCTTTCTGCACGATGTAACTCGACACTCCAAGCGGGATGTTGATCGCCTGCCCCACATAAATCAGGTTCGGGTTGGTGATCTGCGGATTCACCTTGAGAATTTCGTCAACCGTCGTGCTCCAGCGCGAGGCAATGTTCCGCAGGGTATCGCCCCTTTGCACGGAATACACCTGTCCGCTGGAAGGAGGCGGCGGCGTCGGCGGCGGGGCAGGCGCAGTGACATATACTTTGATCCATTGCCCTTCGTAAATCACATTTGCGTTCTTGATTTCGGGGTTATCGCGGAGCAACGCATCCATGGTGGTGGCGAAACGGGTCGCCAAACCTTTCAGGGTATCGCCGCGCGCCACAACATAGATAAAGTATCCGCCGTCTGTGCCGAGGATTGTGCCGGGCAATTGCAATACCTGACCCGGATAGATCAAATCTCCAGCGCCGATATGCGGGTTGGCGCGTTGCAAGGCTGAGACCGTGGTGCCACAGCGGTCGGCGATCTTGCGCAAGGTATCGCCGCTGACGACGGTTACACTGGACCCGCATCCTTGCGCGAACGCGGGGCTGACGGATGCAAACGTGGCAAATAACAATGCCGCGAGCAATAAAAATTGGAGGGGTTTTCTGGCGTTCATCATGTACTCCTTTGTAAGTCAGGCAGTAGATGATTCTCAACTTCAAATTGTTCCTTCCGTAATCGCCCCTGGTACCAAATTCCTAGGCAAACCCTTCCGGCACACTCGCATACACGCCGCGCATCGCTTCGGGCAATGCCTGCGCCAGCGTGAACATCAGGCGATCGGTGAGCGCCAGCGGAGTTTCATTTTCCCGCGGCGTGACCGGCGGCAAAATTTTCACCTCCACGCGGGCGCGATGCGGAAACGCTTTGAAAAATTTATCGGAGCCGGTGATCGCCAGCGGGATGATGGGACACCCCGCTTCGATCGCTATTCGGGCTGTTCCCGTCTTGGCGACGCTTAACCCCTTCCCTTTGGAGCGCGTCCCTTCGGGGAACATCCCCAGCCATTGACCGCTCTTCAGCAGTTTCGAAGCGTGGCGCATCGCCCACATGTCCTTGTCGCCGCGGTGGACCGGGAACGCGCTCAGGTTGCGGAGCAACAAGTCCATGACGGGGTTCTTGAACAACTCGGCCTTGCCCATGAAGAAGATCGGGCGCGGTAGCGAAAACTGCATCGGGAAGACATCGAAATTGGTGACGTGGTTCGCCGTGACGATGGCGGCTCCGTCTCGCGGCAGGTTCCCGTCGCCGTGGACGGTCATCTTCATGATGGGGTAAAACACGGCGCGGAGGAAAGCCACCAACGCGCGGCGCTGGGGAGTCTCTACAAGGTGGTATTTCTGCCGGGGGCGTGAACCAGGTTCAACGGCGGGAGGATGCGCGGCGTCCATAAATATCCGTAATCTAAAGTGGATTATACTTGCCTCATCAATAACACCCGGAGTAGAAAATGGACACTATCATCGAAAGCATTTCCGCATTGGAAATTTTGGATTCGCGCGGCAACCCCACGATCGAAGTGGACGTGACGCTGGCAGACGGCTCGTGGGGACGCGCGGCGGTGCCGTCGGGCGCGTCTACGGGCGAGCATGAGGCGCTCGAAATGCGCGACGGCGACAAGAAGCGGTATCTCGGTAAAGGAGTCTCAAAAGCGGTCGCGAACGTCAACGGCGTGATCTCAGACGCGCTCTTCGGCTGGGACGCGTCGGAACAAAAAGCCATTGACACTGAACTATTGAATCTCGACGGTACGCCGAATAAATCCAAATTAGGCGCGAATGCGATTTTGGGAGTCAGCCTCGCGGTGGCAAAAGCCGCGGCGAATTCGTATGGCTTGCCGTTGTATCGTTATCTCGGCGGCGTGTACGCGCACGTGTTGCCCGTGCCGATGCTCAACATTTTGAACGGCGGCGCGCACACGGCGTGGCAATCCACGGACATGCAGGAGTTCATGGTGATGCCGTTCGGCGCGCCGTCGTTTTCGGAGGGACTTCGCTGGGGCGCGGAGATCTACCACGCGTTGAAATCCGTGTTGAAAGAAAAGGGATACGCGACTCTTGTCGGCGATGAAGGCGGATACGCGCCCGCGCTGAAAGC
>CAYPCK010000332.1:0-3549 GCA_964409185.1 uncultured Anaerolinea sp.
CGGGCGACTCGGTCAACGGGATGAGTTTTCGCACCGCCGAGAGTCGCCGCGATTGGGGTATCACACTCTGGTCATTTTGCGATTTGACTTTCGAGCCGTTCGCGTCCCAGCAGATCGAATACGTTTGCGGCATTCCTCCGCTTCGGTGGGTATTTCTCGGGTACGGCACGTCCGCAAGAACCGCGGAAGAAGTGGACGCGGTGTGGAAGACGCGCGCATGGGAAATGGAATTCGACGGTCAACCCGTCAACCTGCCTGCCTTTGGCACCATTGACGATTCGTACGCCGGGTTCAAGTTCCGTTATTGGAACGTGGTGCTCGTCGCCCCCCAGCCGGGGTTTCATACCCTGCGATACGTTGTGTACGAAAGCGGGTGCAATTGCGAAGCGAATGAACAAATCCTGCTGACGGACATCGTTTGGAAGGTTACGGTTGGCAATTGACGATGAGGCAGAATTCGTTGAACAATTCCCGGAATAACCAGTAGAATAGGCAAGAGAGGTTTTCATGTCATCCCGTTGGATTTTGGTTCCCGCCCTTGTCATCCTCCTCCTTACCGCCGCGCCAGCCCTCCCCGTCGGGAGTGAAGCGCCGACTCAATCCGCGCCTGAGGTCATCCGCGTGGGGATTTATCTCATCCGCGCGGGGAGTCTCGATATCACCACCGGCGGCATTGACGTGGATTTCTACATCGAGTTCACCTGCCCGAGCGAGTGCGGCGACAAAGCGGATTTTGAGATCATCAACGGCACGACCAAGTCGAAACCGGTATTGCTCGAAGACCAGGACTCCGCCACGCAACCCACGTATCGCGTTGCCGCGACGGTCTTCCAAAATGTGGATTTGCGGAAATATCCGTTCGACAGCCACGACGTGAAGATCGTCGTTGAAAGTAGCAATTACGATAGCGGTGAGGTGATGTACGAGGTCAACGAGCAAACGACTGCCATTGACCCGAACGTGTTCATCCTCGGTTGGACGCTCGACCCCAAGCCATCGGCGCGCATCGTTGACCAGCACTACGAAGCCTGGGATCTGCACTACAGCCGCTATGAATTTACGGCGCATCTATCGAAGCCCGCGCTGGCAGGCTGGCTGAAAGGCTTGCTCCCCGCGATCTTCATCGCGGCGGGAAGCATGTTCGCGCTGTTCATCACCATCAAGAACATCGCCAACCGCGTGGCGATCATCACCAGCGCGCTCGTGGCATCGGTGCTGTATCACCTGAACTTCACCTCGCGCGTTCCACCCATCGGCTATTTGACCTTCGGCGACATCTTCATGATCGTCAACTACGTGATCATTCTGATCTCGCTCGGCACCACGATCTGGATTTTGCGGAACGACACGCCGGAGAATCAGGATTTCATCAAAAAGATCCATCGCTTCGAGGTGTACATCATCCCTTCGCTCTGGCTGGGGTTGCATATTTTGAATGCGGCGTGGATTTTGTAATAACTTCGAGTTCAGCCACATCTACCCCACATGACCAACCTCCGAACCATCTCCCACATCATCGAACCGCAGACCGCCATCGAAGGCGCGGGCGTGCGCTTGCTCCGCTCGTTCGGACCGAAAGTCAGCAACCTGTTCGACCCGTTCCTGCTGTTCGATCACTTCGCCTTCAACGATCCCATCGAAGGACCCATTCGCGGCTTTCCCACGCATCCGCATCGCGGCATCGAGACTGTCACGTATATGCTCGAAGGCTCCACGGCGCACCGCGACAGCCTCGGCAACGCGGGGCTCATCGGTCCCGGCGATGTACAATGGATGAGCGCCGGGCGAGGCATCCTGCACGAAGAAATGCCCCGCCGCGGCGAAAGCGGCAACATCTATGGTTTTCAACTCTGGGTCAACCTCCCCTCGCACCTCAAAATGTCCGCGCCGCGCTATCAGGAAGTGAACGCCTCCACGATTCCCACCTACGAAAAGGACGGGGTCAAAATCCGCATCGTCGCCGGGACGGTGAATGGAGTCAGCGGACCTGTCGAAGACATCTCCGCCTCGCCTCTGTACATGGACGTTCAACTGGATCCAGACACCCAATGGCAGATTCCCATCCCCAGCGGTCACACCGCGCTCGCGTACACTTTCGATGGCGAAGGAGTCTTTTCGGGCGAGACGATCATTTCCATACACCTCCTAAAATTCTCAGACGTTGATCATATCACCGTGAACACTGAAAACGACTCCGTCCGCTTCATGCTCATCGCCGGCGCGCCGTTCAAAGAACCGATCGTGCCGTACGGTCCGTTCGTGATGAACACGCTCGAAGAGATTCGGGAGACGCTGAAAGAATTGCGCAACGGAACGTTCATAAAATAAAAGGAGATAGACCTCACAGGTTATCGAGGCCTGTGAGGTCTTTTGTTGATTAAACCCCAATTTCAACGATGGCTTTAAGCACCATCCCCAACCCGATCAACGAAATAAACAACGCGCTAAATACCGGCAGAATGTTTGCGACTCTTCCACCTGCAGGGATTCGCTTAAAGAGTCTCCCTGCATAAATGAACGCAATACCGATCGCGGTCAACGCGCCAGCCAAGCCGAGGCTGAACGCCAGCACAAGAATCAATCCGAACCCGATCTTGTTCAACGCGATCGCGCCGAGCAACACCACCAGCGCGGACGGGCAGGGAATCAACCCTCCTGAAACTCCCAACGCCAGCAAGCTCCGCCATGTCAGGGCTTCCGGCGGCATGTGGGAGTGATCCGCGTCGCTGTGCTGATGCACATGTCCATCATGAGCGTGATCTTTGTCATGCGCATGTGTGTGAGCATCTTCTCTGTTGGGGGAATGGTGAACGTCGTGATGCTCATGATAGTGTCCGCTGCTGTGGGAGTGTGAGTGCTGAGGAGGTGAAACATGTACAAACGCGTGGTTGTGGCTTGCAGTGAAAGGTTCAATTTGCATGGAAGAAAATGCCAGCGGAGAGTGCGGCTGGACAGGTTTGAACGTATTGAACCGGGCGCCAATCCCCGAGGACTTAAAACGACTAGCAAAAAGATTGACCCCAATACCCACCACGAACAACCCGGATAGCAGACTTAACCACGGGAACAACGTCTCAGGCAGGATGTATTGTGCGGCAAAAAGAGTAACCAAGCCGAGCGCAAATACGCCGAGCGTGTGCGTGATGGTTGTCGTCAACCCCAAATAGACCGCGTGCTTTATCGTACCGCGCGAGCCCACCAGATAAGCGCCCACGATCGTCTTGCCGTGACCGGGCGTCATGGCGTGCGCCGCGCCCCAAACAAAGGAAATGGCAAGCGCAAGCAATAACGTCGGCAAGGTGAAATCCTCCAGCAGAATCAGGCGCGTAAACTCATCGTTGCGATCAGCCAGAGAAGGTACCGCTTCCGATACCGGCATCACCGACGTGTCCTGCAATGGAGAGACAGCCGGCACGATCGTTAACTCAACCCCCCGCTGATCAGGCGGACTGGTCAGCAGATCCTGCGGATAATTCGTCAGTCGGTTGCTCAGGCTGGTGGTTGCAAACTCGCCCTGCAGTGAAAGGCGAGCGGCGAAAACGACAATTT
>CAYPCK010000333.1:0-3545 GCA_964409185.1 uncultured Anaerolinea sp.
CACGAGAACGGATTCCTCGCGTTGAAGTCCGGGTTCACGCCCGGCGAAAGCGGCGACTTTTTCCAAAACGTGGATTGGGACAAGACCAAAGCCTTTTCGCTCGGCTTGGGGTGCATTTTCCTGAACCGCAAGGGACGCGAAGCCAACGGCATTGTCGCCGATGCGGAGGCGGATTTGGTGCGCGGGGGAATCGCGAGCGGATTAACCGGGCTGGTGGATTCCGCTCGGGGAGCCGTGGCAGTCCGAAGTGTGGCGCGAAGCGATGAGGTCTATCGCGGTCCGTATGCAAATGAAGCGCCCGACCTCATCGTCAATTTTTCCGAAGGGTATCGCGTGTCGTGGGATACGCCGCTTGGGGGCGTTCCGCGCGGATTATTTGCCGATAACACGAAGAAGTGGGGCGGCGATCACGTGATCGACCCCGCGCTGGCTTCGGGGGTGTTGTTTATGAATCAAAAATTCGACGCGGGGTCGCCCGGCTTGGCGGACCTCGCGCCGACCATTCTCAGCGCGTTCGGCGTCGCAAAAGGCGATGCCATGGAAGGGAGTAATTTACTATCATGAAAATTCTGGCGTTCGATCTACAGCGCGCGAATCGTTCGATGTTGCTTGCCGACGAGCGGCTCGAAAATTTGCGCCGCCTGATGGATATGGGATGTTTCGGCGAACTCGAAGGCGACCCGCGCGAGTGGAATGTGCTGGCGCGTCACAAATCGCACACGTTGACGCTGGCTGAATTTTTCGCACAGGCGGGAAAAGATGTGGCGGTGTTCGACGAGTGGACCGCGTTGCATTCGAAACTCGCTGGCGGAGCGTGGGATTGCTGCGTATTCAACGCCTCTTTCTCCAGTGACGGCGGTTCCGCCGCCCTCGACTTTGATCGCGGCTTGGGCGAATCGCTCCAACACCTGAGCGACGATACGCTCATCCTCGTCGTCGGTGATTTGTGTTTTGTGCTGGTCGCCGCGAACAACCCGATCACGGGGTATCAGGACGGCTCGACTCTTGACCTCACACCAACCGTCCTTGAGTTGGCGGGGTATCCGTTACCGGCGAACATCGCAGGGAAATCGTGGGTGGCGGGCATGCAATTGAACCGCGCCTCAGGTTTGAGCGAGGACGAGCAGGAAATGCTCCGTGAGCGCTTGAGCGGGTTGGGGTATATCTAAAAATATCATGAAGCGATTCGATAAAAACTTTTTCATTGAAACTCTCCGTCATGCCGTGTGGTTCGGCATCGCTGCCGGACTGGTCGAAGGCGTGCTGTTGTGCGTTTTACAGCGCTACGAACTCCTGCGCGGACAGATCACCTACCTCGGCTCCGGTGTGGAAGTGTTGTGGGTCGCTCCGGTCTTCGATGTGTTGTTGTTCCTGCTGGCTGGCGCGGGGCTGGGCGTCGTTGCGCAGTTCCTGCCGCAAAAGTTTGCGAAACAGGCTGTCTATTTTGTTTTTGGCTTCCTCGCCTTTTTCGACTGGCTCCTCATTTATCTCTCCGGCAGGTTGAACCCCGCCGCCACCGCAATTTTGGGAGCCGGGCTTGCTTTTCAAGTTTCCGGGTTGCTCGCCGGGCGGGACACGCGTTTTTCGCCGTTCGTGCAACGGACGGTGAAGGGACTGGGAATCGCTGTGCTGGCATTGATCGTCATCATTCAGGGCGGGATTTGGATGCGGGAACGCATGGCAGTAAGCAATCTCTCACAAGCAAAAGCGGATTCCCCGAATATTCTGTTCATCGTGGTGGATACCCTGCGCGCCGACCACCTGTCGCTTCAAGGCTATGAGCGCGAGACCGACCCGACGATGAAGCGCATCGCATCGGAGGGCGTGATGTTCGAGAACGCCTACGCCTCCTCCTCGTGGACGTTGACGACGCACGCCTCGCTGTTCACCGGGCGCTGGCCCTACGAACACAAGGCAGACGGCGGACGCGAACTCGACGACACATATCCCACCATCGCCGAAGCGCTGACCGAGCGCGGCTATCGCACCGGCGCATTCAACGGCAACTTTGAAACGGTCACCGAACACTGGGGGTTCGCGCGCGGATTCGTCCACTTTGAAGATTATTACGAAACCCTTCCGCAACTGGCGGTCAGTTCGCTGTATGGGCGGTTCTCTGAATATTACGTGTTGCACAAAGCCTTCAACATGGAATTTTCCATCGACCGCCGCTGGGCGCCGAGTATCAACCAATCCGCGCTGGATTGGATCGACCAGGGCGGCGACGAACCGTTCTTCGTTTTCATCAATTACTACGATGTGCACGCGCCGTACATTTCTCCCGAGCGCGCCCGCTTCTCGGAGTTCGATAATCCCGGCGGTTTGGTCAATACCGATTGGACGACCGCCGACATCTACAACCCGAAAACGCCGGAGCAAGTGCAGGGCGAGATCGACGCCTACGACGGCAACATCTACTACACCGACCAGCAGATTGACTTGTTGTTGAAGGGACTCGAAGCGCGCGGTGTTCTTGAAAACACCATCGTGGTCATCACCTCAGACCACGGCGAGTTGTTCGGCGAGCACGGCTTGTGGGAGCATCACAACTCGTTGTACAAGCCGGTCATCCACGTGCCGCTGATCGTGTGGCATCCCGCTTCGGTGCCGCAGGGGGTGCGGATCGCCACGCCGGTCTCGAACACGTTCATCCCCGCCATGTTTCTGGATATGCTCGGCGAACCGGAGCAGACGGACTTCCCCGGCCCGCCTCTTTCGCAATTGTGGCTTGACCCGGCTGCGGCGGCAGACTTCCCCGACCCGATCGCGGAGATGGCTGAGTCGAGTTGGGTGAACCCGAACCACTTGTCGATTCGAGGCGACATGATCAGCGTGGTATCGTCCGAGTGGCAGTATATCGAGCATGAGTTCAACGGCGCGGAGTTGTACAATCTCAACGACGATCCCGAACAATTGACGAATCTCGCCGGCGAGAATCCCACCGTGTTGGACCAACTCAAGAACTATTATCTCGATTTGTTGACCGACTTGAACATGACCTGGCCCTACGACAATCAATGAATCAAACTGTGAAGGAATCCTTCAAAGACTTTGCAAAAAATAAGATCGCCCTCTCCGCCGCGTTCGGATTGATCGCGGGGCTGGTCGAAGGCGCGCTCCTCTTTGGGTTGCACCACTTCAACCTGCTGACGTGGCGCCTGCAAAACCGCGCCATCTGGTATGAAACCTTGTGGATCGCTCCGTTCGCGGATGTGATCCTCTTCTTGCTGGCGGGGGCGCTCTTTGCACTGGCGGCATATCCGTTGCGTAAATACCCTGTCAATAAGGCGTATTGGTTTATCTTCATCTTTCTCTGCCTGTTCGATTGGATGTTCATCGTTTTGTTCGGCAGGCTGTCGCTTGTTGCGATTCTCCTGCTGGCGGCGGGGTTGAGTGTGCAACTGATCAACGTGGTGGCGAAGCGTGAAAGCGCGGCGACTCAAAAAATAATTCGCGCACTGCCCGCGCTGGCTGGGATTGCCGCAGCGTTGTTCGTAATCGTTCAGGGCGGCGCGTGGTTGAATGAAAGAATTTCCACATCATCG
>CAYPCK010000334.1:0-3535 GCA_964409185.1 uncultured Anaerolinea sp.
CGTTTTGATCGATGCGGAGTATTCGCTGGCGGATGCGGTAAAAGCATTCGAGCACGCGGCTCAGCCCGGCGCGCTCAAAGTGTTGTTGAATCCGTAACAAGAGCGACTCAATGGTCGCTCTTGTTTATTCTCTTGGTATCGTCCGTTGCGCGCGGGGGATGTAAAACGTGAACGAAGTGCCTGCTCCCACCCTGCTTTTGACTTCGATGCGTCCGTTATGCCCTTGAATGATCTGCTTGCAGATCGAAAGCCCCAAGCCCGTGCCTGTTGCCTTGCCTTCATGGTCGCGCACCCGGTAAAATTTTTCAAAGAGGTGAGGGATGGATTCTTCGGGAATGCCCAATCCGGTATCCTGCACAAGGATCATGAGATCATTGTCAGTGTAATTCCCCGCGATCAGGATCGAGCCGTTGGGACGATTGTACTTGATGGCATTGCTGGTGAGGTTGAGCAGGACTTGTTTGATCTTGTCGCGGTCGGCTTCCATGAGCGGCATATCATTCGGCACGTCCACGCGGATCTGGATGTTCGTCTCTTGCGCCTTCGTCATCATCACGTCGCGCGCTTCGTACAACAGGTCTGCAGCGCTGAAACGCGTCTTGCGGAACTGCACGCGCCCCGATTCGAGGCGGGCAAGGTCAAGGAAGGAGGAAGCCAGCGAATTGAGACGCAGTGTTTCATTGTGAATGTTGTTGACGATCTGGTCGCGTTGTTCGCGCGACATTTCCGGGCGGAGCAATAAGTATGTGGCGGTGCTTAGTGAAGCCAGCGGGGTGCGGAGTTCGTGCACGAATTCCTGAATCAGGTCCGACTGTTGGAAGAGGCGGGCGTTTTCGATGGCGACCGCCGCCTGCGCGCCCAGCACGCTCAACATCGATTCGTCCGCGTCGGTAAACTTGCCGCGTTTCTTGTTCACCACTTCCAGCACGCCCACCACCTTGTTCTTCGTGATGAGCGGAATGCCGAGCAGGGATTTGGTGGAATACCCGATGGTCTGGTCGACCTCGCTGAAGATGCGCTCATCCTTTTCGGCGTCGTCGATGCGCAGGGATTTGCGGTTGAGCACGATCCAGCCCGCGATGCTTTTCTCGAGCGGCACGACGAGCCCGCGCATGGTGGGTTCGTCAATGTTCGTAGCCACCTGAAAATAAAGCTGGCGCGCGGTGTCGTCATACAACAGGATCGAGGCGGCTTCGGCGTGGGTGATGTGCGAGGCGGCGCGCACGATGTCGTCCAGCAGGATATCGAGGTCGAGGGTGGAGGCAAGGTCGCGCGAGATCTCGATCAGGCGCAGGTAGCTTCCGAGGGTTTGGGTTTTGATCTCAGCCATGGATCGCTCGTTTGATGATCTCCGGTATGACCGCGGCAACATCGTCCATGATGACGATGTCGGCGCGCGGGTTGATGTACGTGGGAGTATTGTTAATCACGATCAAGTGCGCGCCCCGATCGACCGCTTGCATGGGCAACCCCGCCACAGGCAGGACTTCCAGCGAGGAGCCGGCGACCACCATCAAATCCGCTTGACGCGCCGCTTTCTGCGCTTCATTCCATGCCGCGTGCGGCAACTGCTCGCCGAACAGGATCACATCCGGCTTCAGGATACCACGACATTCCGCGCACGCGGGGATTGTGCCGAAGTCGATGTATGCCCGCAGAAACGGGGAAGATTCATATTGCTTGAAACACTGCGTACAAGACAGGGTGCGGATGGTGCCGTGCAGTTCCAGCACGTTTTTCGAGCCTGCCTTTTGGTGAAGCCCATCGATGTTTTGCGTGGCGATGGTGACGGGTATGCCGCGCGCTTCGATCTCGGCGAGCGCCTGGTGCGCGGGGTTTGGTTGCGCGTCGAAGATGCGACCCGCCAGCGGGCGAAACCAATGAAAGAATTTTTCGGGGGATGTGCGGAAAGTATTGAGGGAGGCGGCTTCGAGCGGTTCATCGCGGGACCATAAGCCTGTTCCCTCCGAGCGGAAATCGGGAATCCCCGATGGGGTGGAGATGCCGGCTCCCGTTAATACAACAATGCGCCTGGCTTTGCGGAATAATTCTGCCGCATGCAAAGCGTCAAGCGCGGTTGCTGTGGCAGGGGGAAAACTCATCGCGGTAACGCCTCGCGCTCGGCGATGAAGTCCACAAGTTTTACAACCTGCCGTGTGGTCAGGCTGTCCGGCTGGCAGATCACGGCGGGGGTTTGTGTGCGCGTGGCTTGCGTGAACAACTCCGGCGCCGGGGTCAGGGTGGTGAGGATCTCATATCCCAGTTTGGTTTGCACCTGGCTGGTGGGCAGTTGCGTGTCCGAGCGGACGCGGTTATTGAGAACGGGATTGATGTTCTTGAGATTGATGCCGAACGAATGCAGGTCTTCGATCAGGGCTTTGGTGTTGATGATGGTGTTTGGGTTGCCCTCGAGCACCACGAGGATCTCATTGCAATGAGGCAGCACCACTTGCGTGAACGGTTGCAGCCCGGCGCCAAGGTCGAGCACGATAAAACGACCCAATGCGGCGAGTTTGGGGATGAACGCTGCGTAATTGGCGCTTTGGCTGATCAAGTGCATATCGCGCGGGCGATCGGAGGCGAGCAGGATATTCAGCCCGGAGGCATGGCGGGTGAGGGAGGAGCGTACACTCTCCTGCGTGATATCCGTTAATTTCGCGGCGCTCAACAAATCCACCAACCCGGTGGATGCCTTCAACCCTAGTTCGAGGGATAGCGCTCCGTGGCCGGGCAGCATTTCAGCGAGGATGACATACCCCTTTGCGCGGGTGTGCAACCCTGCCGCAACATTTAATGCTACCGTGCTGGTGCCCAAACCGCCTCGGGCGCCGATCACGCCGATAACGAACCCCTCCTGCCCTGTGGCTTCGGGGGCGGCTGGCTTGGCTTCGCCTTTCTTTTCATTGGCACGCGCCAGTAACGCTTTGACGCGCGCTTGTAATTCAGAGGGATGGGTTGGTTTGGTGAGGTAATCGTTGGCGCCCACTTCAAAGCCGATCACTTTATCGTCCAACTGGGTTTTTGCGGTGAACATCAGGATGGGGGTTTCCATCGTGGATGGATTCGAGCGCAACCGCCGGGTGACTTCATACCCATCCATGTCCGGCATCATGATGTCCAGCAGGATCAGGTCCGGGTCTTCGTCGAACGCCTTGTCCAACCCTTGTTGACCGTTGGTCGCCGCGCTGATTTGATACCCCTGACGCTGAAGCATCAGCCCAACGAGTCTCAGGGTATCGAGGTCATCGTCAATGATGAGAATCTTTTCACTCATGCGCGGCATCCCTTAACATCATAATGCAACAGTCTAGCATAAAGAAGGCGCAAGGGCAAGCCAGTTCCCGGCCCCTGCAAGTATGCTATAATGATTTTAAAGTACGGGAAGAACTCCCAGTCATGGGGATGACAGGCTTCGACGGGAGAGGCTGGTCCCGGAATGCGAGCCGAGCGCGCGCCGACCTCGTAAAATCAGTGCAACCTTTAAGTGCCAACAACCGCACTTACGCTGCTATGCCCCTCGCCGCCTAAGGCGAAA
>CAYPCK010000335.1:0-3531 GCA_964409185.1 uncultured Anaerolinea sp.
TTCTGTCTCATCGCTATTCTCTACGAGCCAGTAGCGCCGTTTGCGCTATAAACTCCATAATACTTGTTTACCTGTGTGCCTGTATACGTTTCTACGACTTCATAGTATCCGCCGACGAAGTAGGTGGTCGTAGTGGCAACGCCCATGTTGATGATTGATTTTACCCGTTTCCCATCGCCGTCGTAGACGAAGGTCGCGCTCGTGAACATAGGATTGGAAGGAGTAGGCGTGATCGTCGGAGTATTCGTCTTTGCGGGGGTCGCGGTGACGGTGGGTGTGCGCGTCGGTTGCGTTGGCGAACCATAGTCCGATGTAACCGCCATCGTCGTAATACAGCCACGAGGTCACACTGCGCGTGGCGAGTAATGAACCGTTTTTGTACACTTCCACATCGCCATTTGCCTTCGCGCGCGCGCCGAACTGGTCGCCGATGTTGAAGGTGACCGAAATATCCGTGCCGTGTTGTACCCAGCCGTTGGTCGTATCGTATGTCCACACCTGCGCGACCTGGTTGGGATGATCGTACAAAACCGCGATTACGCCGTTGCCGTATGAGGTGTTGATTTGCGATTTGAGAAGCAATTGTTGCTCGGCTCCCGTATCGGTATCCAACTGGCTCAAGGTGACAAACACCTCCTGGTCCGCGCCGAAGGGCGTATCGCCGTTCTTCCAGTAGATGTGATTATCCCAGCCGCTGGTAACGACATCCAGCTGGTTGGAGGCAATGGCATAGGCAGATGTAAAGCCCGACCAATTGCTCCCGATCGCGCCGTCCGCGCGGTTGAAGGTATCGAGCACCGAGGTGGAAGGGAACCCGCTTTGCTGGAGGGGTTGATGCACCTCACCCGCACGGATTCCACCCTGTCCTTCATTGCTCAAGCCGCCGCCGAGAGCAAAGGAAGGTGATGAAGGCGAATACCCCGATCCTCCCGTCGTCACGCTCACCATCCTGTTCTCCGCGTCATAGGCGAGATCGAAAGCTTGCCCTGAGCCTGTCGAAGGGTCTGTATCGGCGTTGCGGTCGGTCATATTTCCATTCGCATCGTAGGCATAGGTGTTCCCGTTCGAGGGCGAGTCTTACTCGTATTCCGCCTTCACCAACTCTGGCAACACCTCGCCCGACTTCCCTTGCAGGAAAAAATCTGCTTTGGGCGTGAGCGGGGTCGGTTCCATGTTGATCTCGACGACCACTGCGCCGTTGTTCCGCGCGGCATAAGCCAGCGACGCGGCAGGCTGGACGACGCCGGAGGTGCCAATCGAGAAGAAGACATCGCATGTGCGCGCCGCTTCGACTGCCGCTTCAAGTTGGTCGCGCGGAAGCGACTCGCCGAACCACACCACGTCCGGGCGGAGCAAGCCGCCGCAGGCTTCGCACACCGGCACGGAGTCGGAGTCGTCGCCCCAGGTTTCGGCAAACCTCGCGCATTCCGAACAGCGGACACGTTGAATGTTGCCGTGCAGTTCGAGGATGTTGCGGCTCCCCGCCATGCGATGCAAGCCGTCCACATTTTGGGTGATGAGGGTGAATTGGGGAATCCGTTGTTCGATTTCGACGAGCGCGAAATGCCCGGGGTTGGGGCGCACGCCTTTGACCGCTTCGCGCCGCCATGCGTACCAATCCCAGATTAATTTTGGATCGCGGGCGAAGGCTTGAGGCGAGGCTAACTCCTCCGGCTTATACTGCGCCCAAAGCCCAACTTGCGCATCGCGGAAGGTGCGAAGTCCGCTTTCCTGTGACGCGCCGGCTCCGGTGAGGGCGACCAGTTTCGAGGTCCGGGAAAGAAGCGCGAGGAGTTCTGGAGGAAACGTCACGGGTTGATCGGTCGGCACATGACCAGCGAGAGCGTTTTATCGAAGACCTGGGAACGGGCGAGTTCCTTCCCTTCGTCGTCGAAGGAGATCAGCTGATATTCAACCCAGGCTTCGATGAACCAGTAGTATTTGCGTATGTTGATCGCGCCAACCTCATACGAGAAAGAGCCGTTGTCGCCCGGGAGCATTTGCACAGAGCTCCAATCACCCAGCAACATGGTATCCGATTTTTCGCGGGGCCGCATGAATAACAAGACATGGTCGGTGTGGATGATATCCCCCACGAATGCCGTGACCTTGATGGTGCGCGGCGAGCAGGGTCCCGAGTTCCAGTAGAAAAAACCACCCGAGAGCAGGATGGTGAGGAAGCCCTGGTTTTGCGGCGTGAAGATCGAATCGCCGGCGAACGTGGACGGCGGCTTCAACGTGGCGGTGGGTAACGGCGTGGAGGTCCCGGTCTGGTCGGGGACCAACGGCGTGGCGGTCGGCGTGAACGTCACCGGCGTGGGGGTGAGGGTGGCGAAAAGGTCGTTGGTGGGAAACAGCGTGACCGTCGGTTGAGGCGTCGCGGTATCGGGCGGGATCACGGTCGGCGTGGCGATCAACTCGAGGAGCGGGTTCAAGCCCGCGCACCCATTCAAAAAGAAGGCGGCGGCAAGGGTGACGGCGGTCAATTTTTTCATGAACATTCCTCTGTGCAATTTGTTAATTCACCTTACGCACCCTTGCTCAGAGGCGGTCTGTGACCGCCGCTTTTTGCAGAGTTCATCGCAGGGTCACAGACCCTGCGGGAGCATTAACTGCGTAAGGTGAGTAGTTAAGTCCGTTTCAAGGCGTATCGAGCGCCCGGCAACTGGTGAGCGAAATATCGGTGCGGGAAACGATCGAGCGGCTCAACACGGTCAGCCCCGCCGTTGACGCGACGAACTGATATTGAAGCCAGGCATCTTGAAATTCCTCGTGCCCGACGATCTGGTCGATGTGCAGGGTGTAGAAATACGTCCCCTTGTCGTTGTCGTTCATGATGGCGCCGGCGCCCCACGGCGTTTTGCGCCCCGTGTATTTATCCTGCAGGCGGACGAAAAGCAGGACATAACGTAACCCGCGCTTTTTGATGACGGTGGTGATCAATTTAACCGAGCGCGCGCCGTCGCATCCATACCCCCATACGAGCTGGCTCGCGGACCGTTGCGTAGCTACAAACAACTGTGGGCCTGGCGTGAACAGACTGACATCGAGCGGCTCGAGCGTAATGGTGGGGCGAATCGTCGGCGAGAAGGTCGGGCGCGGCGTATCGGTCACGCGCGGGGTGCCGGTGGCGGGAGTGGTAGTCGCTTCTTCGGTGTTGATGGCGAACAGGTTGGGGGTGAATGTGGCGGGCAAGCCAAAGGCGGTCGGCGTCGGCGCGGGGGAACTCGTTTGCGTCGGTTGCAGGAATGCCAGCGACTCCGGGAGCGAAGCGCAACCGGCGAGGAGGGAGAGGAGGATAAGGATGATGACGAGTCGTTTCATGAATACCTTATAACCCGTGTCACTCTGAGGGAGTGGCGTACTTTACCACGACCGAAGAGTCTCCGATTTGGTGTGGGAGATGCTTCGGAGCAAAGATCGCCCCTCAGCATGACACAGAAAAGTTACGGCTCCCATTGAGGTTGCCAGTCGGGTTCGGGGTCTGTGGTCACCTGCCGCACATCCGACCCGTCCGCGCGCATGATAAAT
>CAYPCK010000336.1:0-3527 GCA_964409185.1 uncultured Anaerolinea sp.
AGGCAAAAGCGTGGATGAGATCGTCAAATACGTCGAGGAGGTGAAGAAACGTTCCCGCGTCATCCTCACCCTCGACACGCTTGAATATGCAAAAATGTCCGGGCGTGTGAAAACACTCCAAGCCGCGCTGGCTTCCGTGCTGAATGTCAAGCCGATCGCGGTACTGCGCGATGGCGACCTGAAAATGGAAGAGCGGGTTCGCACGCGCAAAGCCGCGCTCGACCGCGTGGTGGAAATGGCGAAGACCGAATACGGCGACAAGCCGGTTATCCTTGCCGTGGTGCACGCGCGCGATCCCAAATCGGGAGAAGGATTGCTTGAAGAAGCGAAGAAACACTTCAACCACAAGGAAGCGCTACTGGGCGAATTGGGCATTTCAATCGCCGCCAACCTCGGACCCGGCACGGTGGGTTTGATCATCATCCCCGCCGATCAATGATTTTCACCGGGTTGGTCCGTGATATGACGATGAATCCACAAGACGAATTTGACACACTGGAAGCGCATCTCGCTGGGACGTTAAAACCGGTCTCGCCGCCGGGCGATCTGGTTCAACGCCTGCGCGAACGGATCCGCTTTCCGGCGCGGGAGGAGATCGTCCTGCGTTTTCAAGATTGGCGTAAGTTGTTTCTCGTATTCGGCGGCGTCATGTCGGGCTTGCTGGTGATAATCACGGTTGCCCGCGCGTTCTTCCACCTGGCGAGGAAACAGCTTTAATATTCCCGGCGACGAATTGAACAGAATGGGCGAGACGCATGTCTCGCCCTATGTTTTTAATAACTCTTCGCAAAATGTTTTCGCCTCATCAATTAAATCCACCTTAACCGGAAGTTTGAACTCCTCGTTCACACGCAGGGTCAAATGATTGGCGATCAATTTCAATTCCGGGGAAAGCCCCGAGTCGTCCTTGATCAAGGTCAGCAAATCCATGGCGCTGGGGCTGGGCTGCAGGATGCCATTTCGTTTCAGGTGTTCCCGCACGGCGAGTCCCGCGGCGCGACGAGCGCACACGCGCGCCTGTCCCTCATTACCCCGCAAGCGCGCTTGTCTTGCCCGCTCCAGTTCCCGGTTGATTTCGGCATTGAAGTCCATGACTTGGATTATACCTTTGGCATATAATGGGCTTGAACCCGGAGGTGAAGATGAAAATGCGCTGTATGAAATTATTCCACGCCTTTCTTGCCCTGAGTTTCCTCGCTGTGGCGTGCCGTTTGCCGGGCATGTTGCCGCTAACTACGCTCCCAGATATGGAAACGGATGCGGAGGCTGTGCTGGAGATCTTGAACAATCAAGGCGCGGTGCGGTTGGATGCGCTGGTGGAGGAACGATATAGCGAAGAGGAGTATTCCAAACCGGGCACCCTGACGTTTACCGCCTCGGTTACCAACGAAACCCCCGTTTATTTCGGCTACGGCTGGTGCGCGGTGGACGAAGAAACTCTCATACAAAACTTTGAACACATCGACGTGCGGCTGTATTTCAACGGTGAATTGCTCGGCAGCGATGTGGTTCACACCTTTTCGTTCACCCGCCCGGATGGGTTATTGTGTGGAGATTTCGGCGTTCTGCTTTCAAATTGGGAACCCGGCGAATATGAACTTCAGGCTGTTGCCGCCTTCGACGAGCAAATTAACGATGGACTGGCTGATTACGACGCCGGCGACTATGTTTTTTTGTACAACGTCACAGCCGGAGAATAAGGTGAAAGAAAGGTGCCGGGCGCCTCTTTTTATTTCACCGTACGCGCATTTTCGTTTTCCCTGCGTTCTGACCGCCGACGGCGGAGCGCTGGTCTTGCTCTTGAGCCGGTCGTCCGCGGTCAGCGGTCAAATTGGATTTGAAGCCTGACAGAAAGGCATAAACCGCGTAAAGTGAGTTATTAATCCACGACCCGGTATTTCAACAAAGTCCACACCGCCTCGAACGCGTCCTTCAATTTGATCTTCTTGCCTTGGGCATAATCGCGCGGGTTGAAAGAGATCGGCACTTCGAAGATGCGATAATTTCGTTTGAGTACTTTGGCGGTGAACTCCGGTTCAAAGTCGAAGCGTTTGGCGCGGAGTTTCATATCCTCGATCACCTTGCGGCGGAAGACCTTGTAACCGGTCTCCATGTCGGTCAGGATGGTGTTATACAAAATATTCGTCATTAGCGTGAGGAGCTTGTTGGCGACCAGGTGCCAGAACATCGTCACGCGGTGCGGTCCGCCGAGGAATCGGGAACCGTACACCACGTCCGCCACCCCTTCCTGGATCGGTTGCAACAGTGCGGGGTAATCCCGCGGGTCGTATTCCAGGTCGGCGTCTTGAATGAGCAACACATCACCTATTGCCGCATTCAACCCGGTAACCACTGCCGCGCCCTTGCCCTTGTTCTTTTCATGCAAGACCACACGGACTTTCCCCTTGCCGTCCATCTTTTTCAAGATGTCTCGCGTCCCGTCTTGCGAGCCATCGTCCACCACAACGATTTCCTTCGCCAGTTTCGTAGATTGCACGCGCCTCAGGATCTCTCGGATATTTTGCGCTTCATTAAAGACGGGGATCACGACAGACAAGTTCATAGCTGGAATTATAACGGCACGCAAGCGCCCGTATGCGCCTTCAATGCAGATGCAATACTGAATTTGGGTTGGCGGTTTCCATTCGGCAGTATAATTCAACCGCACTCTTCGAAAAAAACCACCCCATCTCCTTGTGAGAGGTAGTATGACGAATCCGTTAGGAAAATCCAACATGGGCACGGGCTTGTTTTCCCCGCCGCCGATCAACTCTGTCGAAGATACCGGGCTATCCGCGCTCTGGTTGCAAGACCTCACCCTCAAGATCCTCTACTCGCTCGGTTTTCTAAGCGGATTCAAGATCGCCGAATCCATTGCGCTTCCCTTCGCCGGAGTCACCGATTCCATTCTGGAATCCTTAAAACGGGAAAAATTGATCGAGGTCAAATCGTCGCAGGGAGGCTTGGGCGAAGGCTCCTATAGCTATGGGATCACGCAGGCTGGCGTGGCGCGCGCGCGCGAGGCGTTGGAAAGGAGTCAATATTCGGGTCCTGCGCCGGTGCCTTTCGAGGTCTATAACGAAGCGATTCGCCGTCAACGCTCCGGCAGGCTCACCGTCACTACGCGGACGATGCGGCAGATCCTGTCGCAACTCATCATTTCTGAAAAAACCTTCCAGAAACTGGGACCCGCTCTCAACTCCGGCACCTCCATTTTTCTATATGGTCCCCCCGGCAACGGCAAAACCAGCGTCGCTCGCGCCTTTGGCAATCTTGCCTTGAGTCAGACGATGTACGTCCCGTATGCCCTGTATTTGGATGGACAGGTGATCAAAGTATACGACCAGGTCAGCCACCGCCTCGTGCCGGAAGGGGAGGGTGGTTCCTCCTCGGGGACGGGAAGCACGGGCAACCTGCGCACCAGCCAGCGGCGCGACCCGCGCTGGGTGAAAATTCGACGCCCGTTCGTGGTGGTCGGCGGAGAATTGACCCTCGAAGGGTTGGACCTCGTGTACGACGATGTGCAT
>CAYPCK010000337.1:0-3515 GCA_964409185.1 uncultured Anaerolinea sp.
GTACGCAGTAGGTTGTACTTCGTATTGCGTACTGAGTAATTTCTAACAATGAGCGACTCCCGCGACCTCCTCTCCGTTGGCGTAGACGTCGGCACAACCACGACTCAGGTCGTCTTTTCGCGCCTCAATTTGCAGGATGTTTCGCGGCCCGGGCAGATACCGCGCATCAATATCACGGATCGAAAAGTGATCTATCAGAGTCCCATTGTGTTCACACCGTTGATTGACTTCGACACAATTGATGCCGATAAGTTGAATGAAATTGTGCGCCGTGAGTATGCGTCTGCGGGCGTGGACCCCAGTCAAGTTGAAACAGGCGCGGTCATCATCACAGGAGAGACGGCGAAGAAAAAAAATGCGGATGAAATTCTGCGGGCATTATCGGGGCTCGCTGGCGAGTTCGTCGTCAGCGTGGCGGGACCGAACGTCGAAAGTCTGATCGCAGGCAAAGGCGCCGGCGCGGCGCAATACTCCCAGACGAATTTTGCGACCGTCACCAATGTGGACATCGGCGGCGGAAGCGCGAACAGCGCGACGTTCCGAAGCGGTGAGTTGATCGGCGCGGCGGCGATGAACTACGGCGGTCGTATTTTGGAAATAGAACATTCGACAGGCAGGGTGAGGCATATCGCTGAACCTGCGAAGCATATTTTGAACGACATTGGCTTGAGACTAGAGACTGGAGACTCGCCTTCGCTTGATGAGTTGCGTCGCTTCACTGACCGTATGGCAGATATGACTGTTGAACTCATCGAAGGCGCGAACTCGGCGTTGGCGCAAAAGATTTATCTCACGCCGCCCGTCGGCGATTCGGGCAAAGGTTCGGTGTTGATGTTCTCTGGCGGCATTGGGCATTATTACTACAATCCGATTCCGATCAACTCCGTAAGCGACGCGACGATTCACGGCGATGTCGGTCCTTTGTTGGCTGAGTCGTTGCGCAATCATGCGACATTGAACACATACACGATTGTTCCGCCTGCAGAGACCGTCCGCGCGACGGTGCTTGGAGCCAGCACGCAGACGGTGACGTTATCAGGCTCGACGATTTGGGCAGAGCGTGAGATTTTGCCGTTGAAGAATGTGCCTGTGATTCGACCTGTCTTTGAAACATCGCTGGTCTCGATACGCCCCGACGAACACGGGGCTACTCGACCAGCGGCGCTCAGCGCGGAGGCTATTTCGAGAAGCATTTCTGATGCCGTGACTCGTTGGGATGTGAACCTAGCAACCGATCCGTTTGCGATTGCGCTCGAACTCGAAAAATCGCTGGATTATCAATCATTGACCCAACTCGCCAGCGGATTGAAGATGTTCGCAGACACGATGCCGAATGACCGACCTCTGATCGCCATCATCGAACGCGACTACGCCCAGGCGCTCGGTCAAACCGTGAAGGGACTCGTTCCCTCCCGCGCCTTGCTTGTCATTGACCAGGTCGGCTTATCCGAAGGCGATTACATAGATATTGGAACTCCGCTCATGGATGGACGCGTGGTCCCGTTGAGTGTGAAGACGTTGATTTTTTATCATTAAATTGGATTCGAAAATGAGTTTTGAGATTTACCTTCAAGTTTTTAGTGATGAAGAATCATTTGGCATACCACTCAAAGAAGTGTTTCAATCATTTGGCGAACATGTCTCAAAATTATCCTCAACTTTATGGAACATACACTACAATTCAGAGAACAATTGCGACATTTATATTCATGGCGATGGCTCTGAAGAGTCCCGAATAACTGGTTTCACCGTTTATCGCCCCTGTGATGATGTTCGTCTTTGGGATGCTTTGTTTAATATTATGGGCCTTGGTCATGTGGCTCTATATTTTCCTGGCTCGCGTGTCTTGTTGCGCAATGAAGCATCGGTACAACATCTACTCACAGATATGGTAAGTGCTCTGGGAGGTTATTTAATCGTAAATGGTGCCGAAGAAATTTTGAAAGAGTTATCTACTGCTTAATCTTTTTCCTTTGTGCTCTTAGTGTCCTTCGTGGTTAAATAAGGAATCATCATGCTCCTCCGAACCAAACTGCACGGTAAAACCTACGAATTTCCTGATATTCGCCTCCTCATGGGCAAAGCCAACGAGGAGAAATCAGGCGACCGTCTCGCGGGCGTTGGCGCAGAGACCGCCGCCGAACGCGTCGCGGCGAAACTGGTTTTGGCGGAAGTCCCGTTGTGGGTACTGAGAGAAAATCCCGCCGTGCCGTATGATCAGGATGAAGTCACGCGCGTGATTCAGGATGCGGTGGACCCGACCATCTACAATGAGATCAAAGGTTGGACGGTGGGAGAGTTCCGTGAATGGATTCTCGCCGACACAACTTCGACAGAAATGATCCAGCGTATTTCGAATGGGTTGACAGCCGAGATGGTCTCTGCTGTTACGAAGTTAATGTCGAATATGGATTTGATGCTGGGCGCGAAGAAAATTCCGCGCACGGCGTTTTGCAATAACACGATCGGGGCGCCGGGCACGCTGTCTAGCCGCAACCAGCCCAACCATCCGACTGATTCGCCTGAAGGCATCCGCGCGGAAATCTACGAAGGTTTGTCGTATGGTTCAGGCGACTCGGTCATTGGCATTAATCCGGTTGACGACTCGTATGGGTCAGTCGCGCGATTACTCGACATGACATACGACGTCATCACGACCTGGAACATCCCGACACAAAATTGCCTGCTTGCGCACGTGACGACTCAAATGAAGTGCATGCAATCGGGTTCGCCTGTCGGCTTGGTCTTCCAATCCATTGCGGGCTCGCAAAAAGGCAATGACTCGTTCGGTATCTCCGTCGGTCTGCTCGACGAAGCCTACGAGATGGCGAAAAAATATTGCTTCCCCAAAGGTCCGAACTTCATGTACTTTGAAACGGGTCAAGGCTCCGCCCTCTCCGCCGACGCGCACAACGGCTGGGATCAACTCACGCTCGAAGCGCGCAATTACGGTTTGGCAAAACGCTGGCATCCGTATCAGGTCAACACGGTGGTCGGCTTTATCGGACCAGAATATCTGTATGACGCGCGCCAGATCCAACGCGCCGGTCTCGAAGATCACTTCATGGGCAAACTCACGGGCATCCCGATGGGTTGCGACGCGTGTTACACCAATCATGCCCGCGCTGATCAGAACGCCATCGAAAATCTCGCGGTCATGCTCACCGCGGCGGGATGCAATTACTTCATGGGCGTGCCGATGGGCGACGACTCGATGCTTTCGTATCAATGCACGTCGTATCACGATGCGCCGTCGCTGCGCCAACTCTTCAAACTCCGCCCCGCGCCGGAATTCGAAAAATGGCTGGTGGATTTGGGGTTGATGAAAGACGGCGTGTTGACTGAGAAGGCTGGAGATCCATCGTTCTTTTTGAAACGTTAGCGCGCTCGGCGTTCTCTTACGCCAAGACGTTAGAGAACGTCTCCTACGCGATAATTGGAGACCTTATTTATGGACGACACCAAACTCAACGAAATCGTGGACGCGATTGTCCGCGAACTCAAAGCCTCTGGAG
>CAYPCK010000338.1:0-3509 GCA_964409185.1 uncultured Anaerolinea sp.
GGCTCTTCATCCGCAAAATATTAATCACCGTCTCGCAGGTTTGTACGAGTGTCAAAGTTTTTCTAGGAATCCTGCGGAATGTTCATTTGGAGAAATTATGTTCATCGCAAAAGTGATCGGCACAACGGTATCCACCATCAAGGACGAAAAATTACATGGGCGCAAATTGCTCATCCTGCGGCAATCCGATGAAACGGGCGCGGTGTCGGGCAAACCCTACGTGGCGGTGGACACGGTGGACGCGGGCGTTGGCGATCTGGTGCTGACCGCGTCGGGATCGTCTGCCCGGCAGACCAACATCACCAAAGATACGCCTGTGGACGCGGTCATCATGGCGGTTATCGATTCGCTCGAAGTGGATGGCAAAGTCGTTTTCCGTAAATCATGACAAAAAAATTTTTCACCGATAAAGATATCGAAGATCTTTTTCACAGCGGAGTCAAGTCGTTGCGCGTGGATGACGAGGTTGTGTTGACCGATCTCGCTTTTGAAAAAGCACGGATGCTGGGAATGTTGCTGGATGATTCTCCGCCCGCCGCGCCTGTGCGACCGTATTTGTCGGAAGCGAACACGCTTCATCCCAAGGGGAGGGTTGATTCGGTTTCTTCGATATTGCTTGAGCCTGCCCTCACCCCAACCCTCTCCCGGGGGGAGAGGGAGTCTGCGCTCGAAAAACGCATCCGCGAAAAGGTTGCCGCGAAATTGGGCGATCAAGTGGACGCGTCGTTGCTCGATACGATCATCAAGCGTACGCTTAAACTCGTGAGGATTAAATAATCAATGCTGTTCGGACGTGTCAAGGGCAACGCGGTATGTACGATGAAATATCCCGATATTGAGGGAGTGAAACTGCTTGTCGTCCAGCCGCTCAACAAGAAACTCGAGCCGCTCGGCGTTCTACAAGTCGCGGCGGATGTGGTTCACGCGGGGGTGGGCGATCTGTGCGTGATGGTGCGTTCGCGCGAAGCCGCGCTCGCCATGCGCGACGAGAAGTTCGTGCCGATTGATCTTGCTCTGGTTGGAATTGTGGACGAGTTGGAGGTGAAGCCCGATGGGGAGTTCGAGTACACGTTGAAGGCTGGAGAAAATAAATTTACTTAATCAGCATCCCTTGGTGGTCTCGATACGTGGCGCTTTCTGCGCCACTACTCGACCACCAAGTTGAATAAATACTATGATCCTCGGAAAAGTCGTGGGCACGATCGTTACCACCATCAGTCATGCGCATTACAAAAATCGCAGGTTGTTGGTCGTTCAGCCGTTGATCATGGACGGCGATTCCGTCGCGCCTGAAGACGATTTCATCGCGCTGGATAATTCGCAGGCGGGAATCGGCGATACGGTGCTGGTCAACCGCGAAGGGAACGGCGCGCGCCAGGCGCTGGGCATCCCCGACGGGTGCGTGATCTCGGTCATTGTGGGGATTGTGGATAGCGTGAATGTGGAAGCCTAGAAGTGCTTCTCGATTCCGCCGAACCCGAACATCTTATTCTTCTCCGTCATCTCGATGAAGTGTCGCAGTCGCTTCTTGTGCTCCTCAGGGCGGTGACGCGCGCCGTGGATGAACGCAATGCGAATCCGCTTGTATGAGTCTGAAAACTTCTGAAAATTCCTCCACGCCTCCTTGTTCGCTTTGATCGCCTTCAGAATATCAGGCGGTATGACGAACTCTTCGTTCAAAATATCTCCCAACGTCTCAGCTACTTCCTTCACAACTTTCTTCTTCGCCACCAAACTACGCAGTCGCTCGATGTTGGCTCGCGAATATTTCGCCTTCGGTTTGCGCGGCGAAAACCGCTGAACCGTGCTTTCCTCGTCAAACTTCTTGACGAGGCTGTCGATCCAGCCGAAACATAGGGCTTCCTCCACCGCGTCGTTGTACTCGATGCGAGGCTTACCTGTCGCTTTGCGAGGATAAACCAGCCAGATCTCGCTTTCGGTCTTGTAGTGCTTCTTCAGCCAGCCGCGCCAGTCTTTTGGGTTTGCGACGTAGAGGGTTTGGGAAATATCCACCCGGCAATTATAAAGAAACTTCCGAAACCGCACAGGTCTCGGAAGTTTGGTCGAGAGCAGTTGGTATCAGTTCGGGTGGATCAACATCACCGGAATATGCGTGTGATGGACGATCTTATCCGCCACACTGCCCATCAACCAGCGCTTGATCCCCGTCCGCCCGTGCGTGGACATGGCGATCATGTCGGCGTGGGTCTCCTCGGCGACCTCGAGGATCGTGTCAGGCACGGGTCCCTCTTTTGTAATGCCCACGGCTTTGATGCGATCCCTGGCAAGTTTGTCCACCGTGTGGTTGACGTACTTCGACGCCTCATCGCGAATATCCTTGCGGACGGTGGAGGCGATGATGGGGTCGAGCGAAACGTATTCGGCGGCGGGCAGGACCGGCACGCGCATGATGATGAGTTCGGCGTTCTCCGATTTTGCCAGCGCTTCGGCGTGCGGGAGGACGGCTTCGGCAACCTCCGAGCCATCCAACGGGACGAGAATTTTCTTATACATGAGAATCTCCTTGTGCGTGCAATTGAATCCAATGACGAGCAATTTGAACATAACACCAATCGTCATCAGGTTCAAGTGACATATCTCGTGCTTTTGCCGTGTGAATGGGCTATATAATTCACGTATGAAATTTTTCGTCGGTTGCCCGGTCTGGCCGTTCAAGGAATGGATGGGAAATTTTTTCTCAAAGGGCACAAAGCCTGCCGATTTCCTCCGCGAATATGCCGGGTGAGCCGCCTCGATATGGCATCGCTGCCGTGGGATTCGACCTTCGGGTCAGAATTCAATTAGGGGAAATTATTCTGAGTTCGCCAGCCGTTCGAGCGCCTGCGCGGCGCGGGCGGCGTCACGATGGGGGACGAAGATGTGATCGTGATAAAACGCCGCAACCACGTTGCAACTTATGTTTTCGGCGGTCAAGGCGCGCGCCACCGCCGCCGTCAGCCCAACCGCCTCCAGCGAAGAGTGGACGGTGAGCGTGATCCAGGCAAAGGTCATTTTGTAAGGGATGGAGTTTTGATCGGCTTGCGCTTTAGAGAGAATGGCGGTAACCCCTTCGTTTTCGATAAACGTGAAAACCGGGTTAAATTTCAGCGCAGCCTGCATGGATTCAAAAACACAAAAGATATATTCTCCCTGATTGAGTTCGGGGCGCAACGAGCGGATCAATGTTTGCAGGTCGGTTTCGCCGCTCATGTGAACAACCCCTCGAGTTCGGCGAAATACTTCGGTCGCCCGTCCGAGTTCAGTGAAGCGACATACACTTTTGCATTCAGCGCGGGTTTACCGTCGGACTGGCGGATGAGTTCCTGCGGCATGCAAAAGCGGAGTTTGGACACGCGTTCGATGGAGGTGGCGACGGTGAATTTGTCGCCACTGCGGAGCGGGAGCAGGTAATCCGCTTCGATGCGGATCGCCACGAGGTGGATACCGTTTTGGGTCAGGGTGTGGAAGTTCAATCCCTTGCCTTGAATGAATTTATGCCGCGCGTGTTC
>CAYPCK010000339.1:0-2914 GCA_964409185.1 uncultured Anaerolinea sp.
CGGGAGACGGGATTCGAACCCGCGAATATCAGCTTGGAAGGCTGATGCCTTACCACTTGGCGACTCCCGCATGCAAACGGGATTTTACCACAATCGTAAAATCGTTCTCAGCCGCGAATTTCGCGAATCCACGCGAAAAATCAAAAACAATTCGTGAAAATTCTCGTAATTCGCGGCAATTGATCCTACTCCCTCCCATACGGATACCAATACGGCTTATCCTCGAAATTGAAATCCCAATGCACGTGCTTCGTCTCACGGAACTGGTCAAGCCCCTCGATGCCGAGTTCGCGCGCGCCGCCGGAATATTTCATACCGCCGAAGGGACCGGCGTAATTATCGGTCAGCGGGTCGTTGATCCAGATCGTCCCGGCTTTCACGTCTTCAAAGAACATCTTGATTCTTTTCGGATCTTCCGAAAGCAAGACCGCGCCCAAACCATACGGACTGTCGTTCACCAGGTCAATTGCTTGCTCGAACGAGGCGTACTCCATCAACGGCACGGCGGGACCGAACGTCTCCTCGCGCATGATGAGCATCGTGTGATCCACGCCGGTCAACACGGTCGGCTCGTAATACCAACCCTTCGATAAATTCTTCGGTCTCTGACCGCCCGTGAGGATTTTCGCTCCACGGGCGCGCGCCTCCTCCACGTGCGATTCAATTTTCGCGCGATACGAATCGCCGATCATCGGACCGACATCCGTAGTAGGCTCGATGCCCGGTCCCAACCGCAGAGACTTCACATGTTCGACAATCGCTTCGGTAAATTGTTTTGCCTTTGGCTTTGGGATATAGACCCTCTCCGTGCTCGTGCAAACCTGACCCGCGTTGATCAGCGCCGCGTACGCCACCGCCTTCGCCGCGAGTTCAGGGTCGGCATCCTCGGCAATGACCGTTGCATCCTTGCCGCCCAACTCGAGATGCAATTTCTTCATCATCGGCGCGGCGTGTGAGGCAATTCGTTGACCTGTTGCGAGACTTCCAGTAAACGCGATCACCGGCACGTCCGCGTGCTTCACCAACGGCTCGCCTGCTTCCGCGCCGAACCCAGTGACGACATTCACCACGCCCGCAGGCAAATGATCGAAACAATGCTCCGCCATGTACAACGCGGTGAGCGGAGTCATCTCCGAAGGTTTGATGATCACCGTGTTCCCCGCCGCGAGCGCGGGCGCGACCTTCCACGCCATCAACAACAGCGGGAAATTCCACGGCACGATGCAACCCACCACGCCGTACGGTTCGCGCAAAATAAAATTGAATTGCGAATGTTCGCCCGGCGGGATTACCCGTCCACGATCGTGCCTCCCCAACTCGGCGTAATAATCGAACGTGTTCGCCACCCATTCCAACTCTTCTTCATTTTCGGAAATCGGCTTGCCCTCTTCCAGCGTCAACAAATGCGCCAATTCTTCTTTGTGATGTTTCACCTTAGCCGCGACTTCGTGCAGGAGATTCGTCCTCTCATTCGCCCCCATTTTCCTCCACGACTTGAACGCCTCTTTGCTCGACCATACGGCTGATTCCACATCGCCGGCATTCCCGCGCGGGACGGTGTCCAACACCTCCTCCGTCGCGGGATTCGTCACTTCGATCTCGCCTTGCCCTTTGCCCTTCGTGAACTCGCCGTTGATGTACATCAGTTTCATGAGCCAGTCTCCAGTCTCTAATTTTCCATGATGGTCTCGATACATCCCGCAACAAGCCTCGCGGGACTACTCGACCACCAAAATTACCAATTAATACATACTCAGTTCCTCCGCCGTTTCATCCATCTGCGTCAAGATCACAGGCACCTGCCCCTCTGTCAGGTCGGGGTGACGGATCGTGTCAAACATATCACGGAATCCGTCTTCCAGCATCACTCGAACGAGTCGCCACGATGCAAGTTGCGGTGTGACTTCGCCTTCCGAAAGATATTCCACCGCGCCTGTCCACTGTGGATGGTCAGCCGAATAATCGGCGAGCAGGTCCATCGTCGAGGATCGAAGCGGGAAGAGTCCCGTGCTTCGCACCCAATCCGCTTGATTCTCCGGCGAGAGCATCCAGCGAATGAACAACCACGAGGCAAGTTGAGTTTCCGCGTTCGAATTGAACACGACGAACGACGAGCCATAGACAACAAGCGCGTTCCGTTCTTCGCCGGGGAACGCCAGGGCGATCCACTCATCGGAGTTGCCCGCCGCGGAAAACGCGCGCGACATGTCGGGGAATTCTTCGAGGCTGGCGGTGACGAACAATGCCTGCCGCGCGGCGAAGCGCTCATACACCGGCAGATCAGGCGAAGCGACCCACGCGCAATTTTTTTGCTGGAGCGATTTCAAATATTTGAATGCCGCGATGTTGCCCGGCGTGAGGAAGCGATAACCATTTTCCTCCTGCGCGCCGCCGCCGAATGCGAGCATCCACGATAGCGCCGTGGAGGAATGCGAATCGATGAGCCAGCCGCCAAGCGAATCGTTCGCTGTGTCGGCATCGGCGCCGAGCGCGGCGTGCGCGGCGCAGGCTTGCGATTCAAACTCGGATGAATTTTCAGGCGGCGAATCAAACCCAAGTTCGCGCGCCCAGGTTGAATTGTAGAGGATGAAGCGCGCCGTCCGTTGCGCGGGCGCGGCGAAGCGTTTGCCGTCCACTTCGTCCTGCCGCCAAACCGCATTGGCAAAATCCGACAGCTCAAGCGCGCTCATCCCAAATTCGGGATCATGCACATACGGATTTAGATCCGTCACGTCAGCGTCCCATGCGAGCGCGTGTTCGGGTAGCGCGATCACAATTTGCGGGTTATTCGATTCCTCCAACGCGGCGGAGGTCTGCGAAAACAGTTCGTTGTAATTATCTTTCGACTCGGCAAGCAATACAATTCCCCATTCATTTTCCGTGTTGAACCGCGCGACCTGCGACTCGAACAGAC
>CAYPCK010000339.1:2924-3505 GCA_964409185.1 uncultured Anaerolinea sp.
ATGACCTGCTTGCCGCGAAGCGCCTCTTTCTCGACGCCCAACTGACTCGCCGCAGGCGTCGGCGTTTTCGCATCTTCCGCGTTTTGCGTCGCGCTCGGTCGCGGCGTTTTGGTGGAGTTAACGGTTTCGGTTGGCGCGCAGGAGGAAAAGATGAAAATAAACAACAAAAGTGCGATGGAAGTTTTTCTAAGATGCATCAGGACTCACATGATATAGATTATAGCGGCGCTGACCCCGAAGGGGTCAAATGATTTTAGATTGAATAACGTACGAATCGCAACTCCGAAGGAGTGGCATATTTGCTCAATAAATTATGTCATCTGTCGCCACGGCGCCACGCGACGCCTTCGGGATTTTTTGTTGGTTTACGACAATCGATAATCTTTCCATCCCTTCGGGATTAGATTCATCAGTACGTCACCATCGGTATCGGCGTGAAGAGCAAAATAAAAACGACCAGCATCGCAAACCCCAACGCGCGGCGGGGGGCATTGAGTTCAGTGATGTCATCCAGCGGTTGGGCGCGGGTATTGCCCAGCCAAAACAAGATGAACAGCCACAACAGCCAGCCGGGGTTGAAC
>CAYPCK010000340.1:0-3500 GCA_964409185.1 uncultured Anaerolinea sp.
TCTCCGCTCAAGCCGGAGAAACTCAAAGGCGTGGATATCATCGTTGTGCGCGAACTCACGGGCGGGTTGTATTTCGGTCAACCCAAACTGCGCGAGATGAAAGATGGTCACGAACGTGCGGTGGATACACTTGAATATTACGATTATGAAGTGAAGCGTGTGGTTGAACTCGCGTTCAATCTCGCCAAAGGACGCAAGAAAAAAGTAACATCGGTGGATAAAGCAAATATTTTAGAATCATCGCGCATGTGGCGTCAGATTGCGACTCGGATTGGAAAAGCGAACCCCGATATCGAACTCGAACACATGCTGGTGGATACCGCCTCGATGAAACTGATCACCGCTCCTGCCTCGCTGGACGTGGTCGTCACCGAGAACATGTTCGGCGACATCCTCACCGATGAAGCGTCCGTGCTGGCGGGTTCGATGGGGATGTTGCCGTCCGCCAGTTTGGGCGAATCAAGCGTCGGGTTATACGAACCGATTCACGGCTCCGCCCCAGATATCGCTGGCAAGGGCATCGCCAATCCAATCGGCACGATTCTTTCATCCGCTATGATGTTGCGGCATTCATTTAAGTTAGAATCTGAAGCTTCAGCGGTTGAATCTGCTGTACATCAAACCATCGCAGATGGCGCACGCACAGCCGACATCGGCGGAACGTTATCCACGCGGCAGATGACGGAAGAAATAATTCAAAGACTTTAGATGATGGACCACGGACGATGGATGCCTGATGGTCAATCGTCTACGGTCCATGGTCAATAAATTAATAAGGAGAATTGAATCATGGGCATGGAATCGAAATTTATATGGTCGAACGGGCAGTTGGTGGAGTTCGAGAAAGCCACCGTGCATATGCTGACGCCGGTCATGCATTACGGCGCGGCGGTGTTCGAGGGCATCCGCGCGTACAAAACCCCGCGGGGACCCGCCGTCTTCCGCTTGCAGGAACATTCGGAGCGCCTGCTCAAATCGGCGGAGATCTTCGGTTTTCGCAACCTACCGTATACGGTGGAGCAGGTGTCCACCGCGATCAAGGATACGGTGCGCGCCAACGGCTTCGATGAGTGCTACATCCGCCCGTTGTTGTATCTCGATGGCGGCGCGTGGAATTTGAACATAGACGCGGGCAAACCCGCCCTGATGATCGCCGCCTGGCAGTGGAGCAACTATCTCGGCGAAGAGGCGCTGGCGAAGGGCATCCGCGCGAACATATCGTCGTACACGCGCCATCACCCGAACGTGAGCATGACCAAGGCGAAGATCTCGGGCAATTATGTCAACAGCATTTTGGCGAAAACCGAATCGGTGCGGCTCGGTTTCGAGGAGGCGATCATGCTCGACCCGCAAGGCTACATCGCCGAATGCACGGGCGAGAATTTGTTCGTGGTGCGCAATGGGAAAATTTTAACGCCGTCCACGGCGCCGGTGCTGGAGGGCATCACGCGCGAATCGGTCGCCGCCATTGCGGCTGATCTCGGCTACCCGGTGAGCGAAGCGCCCATTTCACGCGACCAGTTGTACAATGCCGACGAGGTGTTCGTGTGCGGCACCGCCGCCGAAGTGATCGGCTTGTGCGAGATCGATTTCCGCAAGATCGGCGACGGCAAGTCGGGCAGGATCACGCGCGAGATCCAGAACGTGTATCACGAGGCGATCCGCGGCAAGGTGGTGAAATATGAAGCGTGGTGCGATTACGTCGGCTGAAGTGGGTTGATGATGTCGTTTGTTTAGCCGCAGAGAACACAGAGCGCATTGAGTTTTTTCTCAAAGAACTCTGTGATCTCGGTGGCTGATTTTATTCTTCAAGACGATGTTCACCAAGAATTCCCGAAACCGTTACGATACCAAGGATTCGCTGGAACTCGGGCAAAAAGCGGAGGATGAATTCGCGCGGCTCGCCGTTAAACAGGGATTCGCCATCGCCGCCTCCGCCGGGCGCGATAACATGGACGAACATTTCGACTACGTGATGGAGCGCGACGGGAAGACGTTCCGCGTGGACGTGAAGAGCCTCAAACGCCTCTCCCGCAGGGACAGCTTGACCCAGGACACGTACATCTGGATCGAACTCCACGGCGTCCGCGCGGACGACAAAGGCTGGCTGTACGCCGGTCACGCGGACCTGATCGCCTTCGAACTCGCCAACAGTTTCCGCATCGTGGACCGCCTCGAATTGATCGCGCTCGTCGAAAAACTGGTGGATTTCAATGCAAAGGTCGCGTCACCAAAAGACGCGTTGTACAAAGTGTACTCGCGCAAGTCCCGCCCCGATCTGCTGACCATGATCCGCGCGGAGGATTTGAAGGGGATTCGTTATGCGGAGTGGAGGAAGTGAAATTCTTAGCCACGGATTACACGGATTCGCACGAATGATTTTGTAAGGGCGGACCTGCGTGTCCGCCCATTTGATTCTCGCCCTTTCACGGATGGATGAAATTCCCCGCCCGTAAAATTCCAACCAGACCGACAAGTACCCAAAAGACATTCAACAGCGTGTAGGCCTGGTCCTTTTTGAGAATGGCGCACCACGAAAGCAGGAGGGCATCGATGGTGTTGAAGACCCACACGAACAGAAAGGGGCTGTCCGGCCCCATCCAGCTGACCAGGCTAAAACTGAAAATGCGCATGACGACGCCGATCATTTCAAAGGTGCGGATGTGTTTCAGGACAAAAGCATTGATCGTGGACATGGGTTCCCTCGCAAGAAAAGATTGGCGAAGTATACCCGTCACCTCCAGACCTGACAGGTCTCCGCGAAAGTTTCATGTATCGTGACCTATGTCCACGCACGCGTTACAATGGACACGCGTCACGGTGAGACCTGTCAGGTCTTTTCTGTGCCGTGCCTGTTTTGTTGTATACTGATTGAATTGTGGATGCCAAACGTTCCCCATTTAGTATAAATAAAGTTGAGTTGTTGATGGCAATTGGTACTAGCATTATTACATGGTTTGGACTTCACGCTAGCATTTCAAGCTTTTGGCTCGTTGGTCTTGATTTAAGCACGCCATTATCTGATTTGGTTATTAACAAGCGTGAAGCACTGTTTACAGAATGGGGTACTCCTATAACAATCTTATTGTCTTTATCTTCAATATTTCTTGCGCGCGGGATACAAAATCAGAGTATTCAATATTTCTCCCGTGCTAGTCATTTTCTCCTCGCTTGGCCGCTTTTCGTCTTCCCTCTGGTTACTTTCCTCTATGTCTTCAGCCTCCCGTGCATTCCGCTTGGCTTATTTCTTCCTGTTCTATCACTTGCTGAGCCCATCAAGTCACAAAGATGGTGGGGAGGAGTATTTACTACTGTTTGGTTGATCGGCTGTACGATCATGGCTTGGAATTATTTTGGACGTATAGATTATCTGTTTGGATATTAACCAATCATTTCCTCTTGACATCCTCCTCCCTCCGTCATACAATCCCGCCCAACAAAATACCAAAAACGCTGACGAGGACGAGTACACTTCAAAGCGATTTCCAGAGAGCCGAGCG
>CAYPCK010000341.1:0-350 GCA_964409185.1 uncultured Anaerolinea sp.
TCCGATGGTCGTCAAGTAGGTTCTTATGGAAATTACCATTCGAGATATTAACACAGACACTCTTCAGCATGTGAGGCTTCGATATGCATTTTTACAATGCCTTGAATCCAACCACGGATGAAATTGTTTTGTATCGGTATTTGATTTTTTGATAGACACCGCGGGTCGAGCGGCTCCGAGCAAATCGGGGCGTATCGAGACCAGAGGTTAGCAAGGAAGAAAAAATTTGAATCAAACCTTTGGTCTCGATACGCCGCTACGCGGCACTCGACCAACGAGTAGGAATAAAACGATATGTTGAAAATCCGAAACCTCTCCGCCTCGTATGGCTCCCGCCCAATCCTGCACGA
>CAYPCK010000341.1:360-3495 GCA_964409185.1 uncultured Anaerolinea sp.
CGATGTTTCCCTCGATGTGGGAAGCGGCGAGATCCTCGCGTTGATCGGACCGAACGGCGCGGGCAAATCCACGCTCATCCGCGCCGCCAGCGGGGTGATTCCATATTCGGGTCACGTCTGCACGAATGGAGATGACTTTGCCTCACTCAACTCGATGCAACGCGCGAGGTACATTGCCACCGTTCCACAGGCGGTTTCACTGCCTCCCGCGTTCACCGTTTGGGAAACCGTTTTGCTTGGGCGCACGCCGTATCTTGGATTTTTAGGTCAACCATCACAAAAGGACGAAGAGATCGCGCGTCAATCTTTGCAACGCGTGAGCGCGCTTCCATTCATGGAACGCCGCGCGGGCGAACTCTCGGGCGGTGAACAACAACGGATATTGCTCGCGCGGGCGTTATGTCAATCCACGCCGATTCTTTTGTTGGATGAACCAACATCACATTTGGATTTGCAATATCAAGTCGGTTTGCTGGAATTGGTCACCGAACTCGCGCACAAAGACAACCTCGCGGTGTTGATCGCGTTGCATGATTTGAATCTCGCCGCGCATTACGCAGACCGTATCGCGCTCATGGTGGCTGGGAAGATCAAGGCAATGGGCAAACCGAAAGAAGTATTACAACCCGAATTGATTGCCGAAGCGTATTGCTTGCCTGTGCAAGTGGTGAAGCATCCGTTTTTGGATATACCGCTGGTGTTGCCGAATTCGGGCTGAATTCTTTCCCTGAGTCGTATAATACAAGCACTGTGACACTCCAGATCAGGCTGTTCGATCATCTGCAAATCCAGTCTGGGGAGAACCTGCTGGCGGGGTTGCGTCCGCGCGCCCAGCGGTTGCTTGCCTACCTGTTATTGCATCGCAGAGCGGCCCTGTCGCGTAAAAATCTGGCGTTCACTCTATGGCCCGATGTAAGCGAGGAAGATTCGCTTGGCATGCTTCGACGTGCAATCAGCGATTTGCGCGCGGGTTTGCCGGGGGAGGAAGAGTATTTAACGGTCACGCGTGAGAGTGTGGGCTGGAATTCAACTGCCTCGTACTCGCTCGATCTGGATGAATATGAAAGGCAGATTCAGCGCGGCGAATCAGAGGGGTTGCTTAGGGCGGCGGAATTGTACACGGGGGATTTATTGCGTGGGATGGACGAGGAATGGATTCAACCCGAGCGCGAACGATATCGGCAGGCGCAGTTCAATGGGTTGCGCCAGCTCAGCGCGCACTATCAAGCCCGGCGGGAATATTCATTGGCTCTGGAGTTTGCGCGGCGGGCGCTGGCGCTCGATCCGTTTTCGGAATTGGTCTATCAGGATCGAATGAGATTGCATTTCCTGTCGGGGGATCGCGCCGCAGCGCTTGCGGAATATGAACGATTGCAATCATTACTTGAAAACGAACTGGGCGTGGAGCCAATGGCGGAGACGCGCGCTCTGGCGGAGTCCATCGGGAAAGGCGAAGTGCTTGTTACAGAGACCCATTCCTCCACACCGATCCCGATTCCGCCCCGGCTTGTCGGCAGAGACAGCGAAACATCCCAATTGCTGAGACTGTGGGAGGATGCGACATCCCGGGCGCAAGGTTGCCTGGCGATTATCAGCGGCGAGTCTGGGATTGGAAAAAGCCATCTCGTCCGGACGCTGGCTTACGAAGTCTCGAAACGAGGCGGGTTGCCGCTGGTGGGACATTGCTATGAATTTGAAAACACGCTTCCGCATCAACCCGTCGTTGAAGCGCTTCGGCCAGCCGCAGCCGCCATACGCGCATTGCCGCTTTCATCGCCGTATCATGCCATTCTGGCGCGGTTATTTCCTGACTTGTTTGAATCAAAGGAGGGCGCGGCGCTCTCCCTCTCACCCGATGAATTGCGCCTGCAATTGTTTGAAGCCGTGCTGCAGACGTTCATCCTATTGGCGCAGCGACAACCCATTCTGCTGATCTTCGAAGATATACATTGGGCATCTGAATCGGTTCTCGATTGGGTGACGTTCATTGCGCCGCGTCTGCAGGGAAATCGTTTGATGCTGGCGATCACCTATCGAACGGATGAGGTGGATGCGGCACATGCAATCCCCCGGCTGGCGAGGCGATTCGAACGCGAGAACATCGTCACAACGATTCCGCTTCAACGCCTGACGCGCGAGGTCAATCGCGAATGGGTGGCGCACCTTTCGGGGCTGGAGGAATCATCTGCCGTTGGCATGGCGGACCGCTTGTTCTCCGAGACGGCCGGCAATCCGTTTTTTCTGCAGGAAATCGTGCGCGGGATGCTGGAGACGGGTCAGATTCGAATGGAGAAGGGGAAATGGTCAGGAGCATTTGTTCAGAGGGGGGAAGAAGCGGATGTTATGCTTCCTGATTCGCTGCGGGAGACGATTCTTGCCCGAACGGAACGCCTCAGTGAAATGGCGCGGTCCTTTTTGCAGGCGGCGGCTGTTGCTGGGAGCGCATTCCAATTTGAAATCGTTGCTCATGCGGGGAATTGGGCGCAGGAAGCTTCGTTGAACGCGCTGGAGGAATTGCGCGCGAGGGGGTTTGTGAGGGAAAGTGATACGCCGGATACATTCCTGTTTACGCACCATTTATTGCGCGAGGTCATCTATGTGGAATTGACAGCTCCGCGCCGCGTCTACTGGCATTTGAATCTGGCTAAATCATTTCAAGCGCGCCTGCCTGAAGACAGCGCGGCGCTTGCCCATCATTTTGTCGCGGCGGGGGAAACTCAATTGGGCATCGAATATTCGCGTAAAGCGGCGCAACGTGCGGAATCGTTGTACGCTTACGAAGAAGCGAGCCGGTATCTACAGAATGCCCTCGACCTGTTGGGCGATGAAGATCGCTCCTTGAGGCGCCTCGAACTGTTGGAAGCTTTGGGTGACGACTATCGCTTTTTGCGTCAGGGCATTGATGCGATGGATCAGTACGAACTCGCGCTGACGCTATGGCAGGAGTTGGGGCATTCCGACAAAATTACCTTTGTCCGCCTGCATCGGAAAATCCGCCAATCGTCTTCAGGGATGTGGGAGAGCACCGAGCTGGAGCAAAACGAGTTCGCCGCGCGTAAAAGCAAAGAGCTTGTAAGCGGTCTTGCTGAACTGCTGCGCGTGATTGATGAGCTCGAACCCCACGAAGAGACGGTC
>CAYPCK010000342.1:0-3492 GCA_964409185.1 uncultured Anaerolinea sp.
AAAACTTCGACCACATCCATTTGAACGTGTTGAAGACGTACGCGGTCATGTTCCCCGACGTGGTGCTGGGACTCTCCGATCACACGCACGGAAACGCGACGGTTCTGGGCGCAGTGACGCTTGGCGCGCGCATGATCGAGCGTCACTTCACGGACAGCAACGACCGCGAAGGTCCCGACCACAAGTTTGCGTTGAACCCCGCAGAGTGGGCTCACATGGTCGAGGAGACGCGTCAACTGGAACGCGCCCTTGGCTCCTCCGACAAGTTTATCGCGGGCAACGAGCAGGAGACGAAGATCGTGCAACGTCGCTGTCTGCGCGCGGCGCGGGACATCAAGGCGGGCGAAGTCTTCACGCGCGAGATGATTGATGTGTTGCGTCCCGCTACGCCCGGCGCGATCAAGCCGCATGAAATTCAGAACGTGATCGGCACGAAGGCGTTGACCGACATGCCGATGGGCAAGGAACTGCGCTGGACGGATTTGGGCGCGTAAAGATTTTTCACCACGAAGTGTCACAAAGGGTCACGAAGGATTCTTTGTTAAAGCCTTTGTGTACCTTCGTGACACTTGGTGGTTAATTTTTTCATGCGAATCATCTATTTCTCAAAATCCTATACTCCCCACGATTACCGATTCTTATCTTCGTTGGCAAAGACAAAACACGAAATCTTCTTTTTGCAATTGGAGTCAACCCAACGCCAAACGGAGGATCGTCCCGTCCCTGCGAAGGTTCGGCAGATCCTTTGGGCTGGAGGTCAACGCGAATTCCGCTGGCGCGACACCCCGCGCTTGACCCTCGAACTGCGTCGCATCATCCGGGAATTCAAACCTGATGTGATCCATGCGGGACCCATCCAGAACTGCGCCTTTCTCGTCGCTTTGAGCGGTTACCGTCACTTGCTGACGATGTCGTGGGGCTATGACCTCGTGATGGAAGCGGATAAGAGTTGGTGGATGAAGCAGGTTACAGGTTACACGTTACGCCGAAGCGCGTTCTTCGTGAGTGATGCAAATGTAACGCGGGAGAAGGCGATTTCGTTCGGGATGAATCCTGATCGTACGGTTGTGTTCCCGTGGGGAATTGATTTAAAGCATTTCAAGCAGAAAACATTCAAACGTTCAAACGTTCGAACGCTCACACTTTTTTGCAGCCGCACATGGGAATCGATTTATGGCGTGGATGTGTTGGCAAAGGCGTTTGTCAAGGTGGCGCAGACGAATCCTGATGTGAATTTGATTTTGCTGGGCGGCGGTTCACAGGGAGCGAACATCCGTAGGGTATTGATGAATGGCGGCGTGATGGAACGCGTCCATTTTGGGGGGCAGGTGGGACAACGCGACCTTCCGCGCTGGTATCACATGGCGGATATTTACATTTCACCCTCGCACGTGGACGGTTCGTCCGTGTCATTGATGGAGGCGTTGGCGAGCGGGCTTCCGTGTTTGGTGTCGGATATCGCGGGCAACAGGGAATGGATTCGGGATGGAGTCAACGGCTGGCTGTTCCGTGACGGGGATGTGGATGATCTGGCGGAGAAGATTTTGTACGCGATAAAAAATCAAAGAGAATTTAAGAGGATTGGAGAATTGGCGCGGAAGACAGCGGAGGAGAAAGCAGACTGGAAGAAGAATTTTGGTACACTACTTGAAGTCTATAATGTCATTGCGAGGAGCCCGTAGGGCGACGAAGCAATCTCCTGATAAGGAGAGAATGCCTTGATACGAGGAGATTGCTTCGCTTCGCTCGCAATGACATGGAGGAATTATTATGTTGACGTTTGAACAATTGATCGAAGGGTTTCAAAAGTTGGGCGTGCAGGAGGGGGACACGTTGCTCGTCCATAGTTCGTATAAATCGCTGGGACCTGTGGACGGCGGACCGCAGACGGTGATCCGCGCGCTGGAGGCGGCGCTCGGCGCGGACGGGACGCTGATCATGCCGACGTTCAATTTCGACTTCAACAAGGGCGCGCCGTGGGATGTGCGCGCGACGCCGTCGAAGATGGGCGTGCTGACCGAACTGGTGCGGCTCGACCCGCGCGCGAAGCGAGTCTTTCATCCGTTTTATTCTTTTGCGATTTTGGGGAAGCATGCCGAGATGCTGGGAAGCCTGCGGTATAAGAGTGCGTATGAACGCAACTCGGTGTTTGGGAAGCTGCGCGACCTGGACGGAAAGATCATGGTGATCGGGCTGTCGTACACCAACAGCATGACGTTCTTTCATCACATCGAGCAAATGGAAGGCGTGGATTATCGTTTTCTGAAACAGTTCACAGGTGAGGTGACGGATGAGAATGGGGAGACGTACACCGACACGTTCGAAATGCTGGTGCGTGACATTGACAAGGGCGTCATCACCGAAGTGGACCCGATGGGCGCGTTGATGGAGCAGGCTGGCATCGTGAAGATCCGCAAGATCGGCGAAGCGGATGTGAAGTTGATGAAGGCGAATGAAGTCTATGAATTCACGGCGCGTGAGATGAGGCGCGATCCGATTTTGTTGTATTACATCAAGAAAGATGAGTAGAGAATAGAAAGTAGAAAATGGTAAATAGTCATCGCGTCCGTTCCCCTCTCCCCGCGGGAGAGGGTGTCCGTAGGACGGGTGAGGGAGAACCCCCATGAACACAAAAATCATCTTCATTTCTTTCCTCATCCTCATCCTTCTTGTCTTGCTCTTTTACTTTACCTACGACACCAACACAGGCGGATTCTTCCGCACGCAAACACCTACAGCCTCGAACACGCCAACAGCAACCAGCACTGCGACTTTTACACCAACCATGACCTCAATCTCAACAGCGACATTCACACCTACTGAAATTCCAACCCCTTCAGGGATTCCAACGATTGCTTGTGGCGATGTGAGTATGCAAAATGGACAAAGCACCGCATATACCATATATTTGCATGAAGATTTCGGTTATCCCAGCGACGTTTTCGCAAAGTTGCCGGTTCAAGCAGGACAGGTAATTCTTGGGGAAAATGTTGCAGCATCCAGCTTTGACGCGACGCTCGATTCGGAACCCGCGTTCGAGTTATTGTCGCCGGGCAGGATCGTGCTTTCAAGCCACGGTATGAACTCGCTGACTCCCTGTGTTATCTATTACAGTGGTCAGCAAGATGGAACTGTTCTCGGCGTTCAAACCACTTTTGAAGTGCTTGTCAATGGCAGGGTTGGATCCTCCTATGTGACCCTTTTTATTGTCTGGGAAGGGAACAGGGAATCGGGTAAATTGTTTAGGGTGCAGGCAGTACGAAACACAAGCTCCGGCGATGGTTCTTCATCAAATGATAGTGGAAACAATGATAATGGTGGAGCGAATCCAAATCCCAACCCAGAGCCTGTTCCCACTGGTTGTGGTGAAGATGGTTGCGGAGGTAGCCAATAACTTCATGAAACCCTACCCCTCCCTCAAATCCATCCTCGCGGAATTCTTTCCTCTGCACCGCACTCTCGCCTCGGACGACCACGACAAAACGTTGGAGA
>CAYPCK010000343.1:0-3490 GCA_964409185.1 uncultured Anaerolinea sp.
TCTTGTACATGTTGGGAATCATCAGCAGGAGTCCCTGCGAGGCGGTGAAGGTGGTGGTAAGCGCGCCGGTTTGCAACGCGCCGTGGACGGTTCCCGCCGCGCCGCCTTCCGATTGCATCTCGATGACGAGTGGGACGGTGCCCCACAAATTCGGTTTGCCCTTTGCCGACCATTCGTCGGCGAATTCGCCCATGGCGGAGGAAGGTGTGATCGGGTAGATGGCAATGACCTCGCTCAACCGGTGCGCGACCGAGGCGGTGGCTTCGTTGCCGTCCATCATCATGACTGGTTTTTTTTCCATACTTGCTCCTTTGAAGTTTCTCCGTGAGCAAGTGTAGTCCCCGTGGGTGGGAGGGGTTAGTTATGAATGACTTAATTCCCCGTGTCTGTTGTCACTTTTTGGATAGGATTGGTGGGAAATGGATGAAGGATTTTTATATGCTATACTTAATTCATGGAAGAAACTCAATTCCCAAAACTGGATAGAACCGTTCTCTCGGTCGTTTCCTCTTTTGAAGAAGCGGATATGCAGGACAAGGCGTATTGGTATACTCGCACACCGCATGAACGATTAGCCTATATGGAATTACTGCGGAGGATCAATTATGGATCTGCGGCTACCGCCCGACTTCAAAGAGTTCTTGAGATTGCTGAACGAGCATGATGTCCGCTATTTGCTGATCGGGGGATATGCGGTTGGATACCATGGCTACCCCCGCGCGACAGACGATTTGGATATTTGGGTCGCGGTTCACCCTGATAACGCCCGCAAATTAGTCTCGGTTTTCAACGCCTTCGGTCTCGATGATCCCGATGTGACCCCGGAGTTGTTCCTGCAAACGCCAAAGATTATTCGTATGGGCTTTCCGCCATTGCGGCTGGAGATTTCCACTTCGATTTCCGGGGTTGAATTTGAAGAATGTTACCAATCGCGGATTGTTGACACCTTGGATGGAGTTGAGATCAGCCTGATTGATTTGGAACATCTCAAAAGGAATAAAAAAGCCAGCGGCAGGATGAAGGACCTCGCCGACTTGGATGGGTTACCGTAATCCCCTCTGCCTGTTGTCACTTTTTGGATAGGATTGGTGGGAAATGGAGACGAATCTCACTTGATCAGTGCGCGCTTTGTTGTGTGATTTTTTCCTAAAAATCTTTTAGGGTTGAGGTTGTTATTGTACATCTCGTTACTCAATTGGGCTCGATAACCACTCTCCAGTTTGTGCATCGATAATTTGAGTACATTCATCCCAAAATGCAGGTTCTGGGTTACTTGCTGGATCTGGTAGGGGACCACCAACAAGAAGCCAGCGCCCCTTCTTCATCGTTACAACCCACACAGGCCTATTCGCCTTAGAAGGAATTGGCGCAAAGCCTAGTGCCTTTTCATACGTTGTAATTTCTGTTTCAAACTCTGTTGGCGGTTCAACGGGTTGCAACCCATAACCAGAATTACATGCCTCGATAGCATACTGAATAGCTTGTTCTCGCCCAAGGAGAATAGGTTGGTTAGTCCTTTGTCGCCAAAGAAGGAAGATGATTAATAAGGCTGCTATAACTAATACAGCAATTATCCTTACTCGATAGAAATTTTTGCGACTTGTTTTCATTAACCAGCCTTGAACTATTGCTCGATTATCTTGATCTCGAACGGCCAACTTTGTATTAGATGGAACTTTCCATATAAGTTGTGGCTAACTAGGTCTTATACGGAATGCCAACCACTACCAATTCCAACTATACAACCGTTTTGCCTGCTTGGCAAACCCCACGCGCCCCTAAAAAACTTCGCGAAACTCCGAGTGACGAAAAACCGGATTCTGTGTTAAAAAGTCTGCGCGTAACATCAATTCCATGAATAGGAAGAGGCATGCATGTCGGCGATCAAGCAAATGTTTTGGAAGGTGTGGTATCCGTTCGTCACCCGTCGGATGGGCAGTGACCCCGTCACCTTTTTGAATTACGGCTTCTGGCCCCCCGAAGGCGAAACGCTCGCGTTGAAGCCCGAGGATGAAATCAATCGCGCTGCCATCCAGCTATATCACCATGTCGCCAGCGGAGACGATCTCGCAGGCAAGAACGTGCTCGAGGTCAGTTGCGGGCATGGCGGCGGCGCGTCATTCGTCAAACGCTACCACAAGCCCAAATCCTACACCGCCATAGACCTGAACCCCAAAGCCATCGAACACAACCGCAAAGCGCACGATGGACTGGGGATAGACTTCCGCACCGGCAACGCGCAAGCCCTCGATTTTCCCGATAACCATTTCGATGCCGTCATCAACATCGAAGCTTCGCATTGCTACCCGCGGCAGGATGAATTTTTCAAATCGGTGTATCGCGTGCTGCGGCGCGGCGGAAAATTCCTGTACGCCGATTTCCGCACCGACGACGCCGAACCGCAGGTCCCGCGCGACCTGTTGGCGGCGGGGTTCACGATCGACTCGCATGAAGATATAACGCCGCATGTGCTCCGCTCGCTGACGCGCAACAGCGCGCGGTACCTCGAACTGGCGCGCAAGTTTGCTCCCTGGATCCTGCTCCCGTACATGAAAATGTTTGCAGGCGTAAAAGGCAGTTTCGTGTACAACCGATTTGTCAACCGCAAATATCTGTATTATTCCTACCGCCTCGCCAAAGCGGACTGACGCCTCATTTTTAACTTCGGTCTGCCTCGCCAGCGTCAGCATTCTTCACGCCTTGACATCCTCCCGTTTCCGCAGATAATTACGGCAATAATTTCAAAGGCTGAGACAGAGAAAAGTAGACTGGCAGAAGCCGCCAGAGACGTGCAAAGCACGCGGTGAAATTGCACCCGCCCGAAACCAGTCGAAGTTCCCTCTCGAGCCGTTCGTGTGAAGACGTGTCACGTTTCAAGTTCCATGTGTCATGTTGGTAGTGCGGACCGTAATCTCCACGTTAGCGGAGAGGCTGATGAAGGTCAGCGCAAAGAGAATCGTTCTGATGAAGAATGATTAACTTGGGTGGTACCGCGGGACGCTTACGCGCCTCCCGTCCCATTGTGTGGACGGGAGTTTTTAATTAACCACAAAGGACACAAAGGTCGCGAAGGCTTGATGCCTGAAGGCGAAACGGTTTTCCTTGGTGTTCTTCGTGCCCTTCGTGGTAAAAAGTATTGAGGTGAATATGTTGGATAAATTAAACGAAATCGAACAGTCCGCGCTGGAGGCATTGCAGTCCATCACGGACTCATCCGCGCTGGAGGGGTGGCGCGTGGCGAATGTAGGACGTTCGTCGCCGCTGATGACCGTCTTCTCGGAGTTGGGGAAACTGTCAAAAGAGGAGCGACCAGCCGTAGGCGCGGCGGCGAACCGTGTGAGGGTGGCGCTCGAGTCTGCGCTGGAGGAACGCGCCAAAATTGTGAAAGAGGCGGCGCTGGCGAAGTCGCTCGAAGAGGACGCGCTGGACGTCACGTTGCCCGGGCGCGGAATCCACATGGGACGCTTGCACCCATCCACACAACAACTTC
>CAYPCK010000344.1:0-3487 GCA_964409185.1 uncultured Anaerolinea sp.
TTGCTGACCACCACATTTATCATGTCCATCCATCCGAATATTCTTGATGAGTTGAATCGTCTGGTTTCTGCCGCGAATGAGCAGTCGCTGTTATTGCGCGTGCTTGGCGGATTAGCCGTGAAGGTTCATCATAAATCGGATCATCCGGCCTTTCGGCGCGAATTCGGCGACCTGGATTTTGTCATTGCGGGGAAACAGCGCCGCGAGTTCGAAGCGTTCATGCCGAAAGCGGGATATTCCCCTCACAAACAATTCAACCTGCTCAACGGCAGTGAAAGGCAGATCTATTATCATAACGAAACGGGGATGAAACTGGACATCTTTGTGGATACATTTTCGATGTGTCATAAGATTCCTCTTAATGACAGGCTTCATCTTCATCCCATTACCATTCCGCCAGCGGAGTTGTTGTTGACCAAGGCGCAAATTGCCGAGTTGAACCGCAAAGACGCGCTGGATATCGCCTCGCTTCTTCTCTACGTGGAGACCGGTTCCGATGACGATGGAAGGATCAATCTGAATCGTATCGCTCATTTGTGCGGAAATGATTGGGGGTTATACAAAACAACCTCGATCAATTTGAAGCGCGTCGATGAAGTCGTCGGAGAGGACGCGCTTCCGCTGGCTGAATCAGAACGAAGTGTGATAAAGAAGCGCATTGGTGAAATCCTGAAAACGTTCGAGGCCATGCCCAAATCGCTTGCTTGGCAGATGCGCGACAAGGTCGGCACGCGCGTCCGTTGGTATGAAGAAGTGGAAGAGGTGGCGCGTTAAAGTAGTCTTTACAAGTGATTAACCTTGTTTGGAATGTTAGGTATATAATCGAATTGATGGAGAGCGCGTTGCCCTCCACAAGCAAATTACTCAAAGGAGAGAAGAGAATGAAGACCCGAAAGAATGTGCTCCACCTGTTCTCGCTGTTGGTCCTGGTAAGCCTGGTGCTTGCGGCGTGTGGCGGCGCCGCGCCGACAGAAGCACCGGCTCCGGCAACCGAAGCGCCCGCTACCGAAGCCCCGGCCCCCGCGACCGAAGCGCCCGTCGCTGACCCGATGGCTGATCTGGTTGCCGCCGCGCAAGCCGAAGGCACTCTTACCACCATTGCGCTCCCGCACGATTGGTGCAACTACGGTGAAGTCATTGAGACCTTCAAGTCCAAATACGGGCTCGAAGTCAATGAATTGAATCCCGATGCCGGCTCCGGCGACGAAATCGAAGCGATCAAGGCGAACAAGGATAACCCTGGTCCGCAGGCTCCCGATGTAATTGACGTGGGCTTCGCTTTTGGAGCGTCATCCAAAGCCGAAGGATTGATTCAGCCCTATAAGGTTTCAACCTGGGATTCCATCCCAGATGATGCCAAGGATGCCGAAGGGTACTGGTATGGCGATTATTACGGCGTGTTGTCGTTCCTTGTGAACACCGATGTTCAGCCGGACGTTCCCGCCGACTGGGCTGATTTGCTCGATCCCAAGTATAACGGACAGGTCGCGCTTTCCGGCGATCCCCGCACGTCCAATCAGGCCATTCAATCCGTGTTTGCTTCAGCGCTTGCCAATGGCGGTTCGCTCGATGACGCCCAACCCGGTTTGGATTACTTTGCCCAGTTGAACGCCGCTGGCAACCTTGTTCCGTTGATCGCGAATAACGGTTTGGTCGCCACCGGCGAAACCGCGGTCCGCATCACGTGGGATTACAATGCCCTTGCCGCTATTGACTCTTTCGAAGGTAATCCTGCCGCTCAGGTCGTGATCCCCGCCACCGGTCGTTTCGCTGGTGTGTATGTTCAGGCGATTTCCGCCTACGCTCCACACCCGAACGCCGCCAAGTTGTGGATGGAATTCCTCTATTCCGATGAAGGTCAGACGCTCTGGATGAAGGGCTACTGCCACCCGATCCGCGAAGGCGATATGCGCGAACGCGGTGTCATCCCCGCTGATCTGCTCGCCAAGTTGCCGGATGTTTCCGGCGCAGTCTTCCCGACCCTCGACCAGCTCAACGCCGCCAAGACTTTGATCACCGAGAACTGGGATACCGCTGTTGGCGCGGATATTCAAGCCGCTCCGTAAGTAAAAGATTTTGTACCGTTGCGAGACCCTGCCCTTGCTTGAGGCAGGGTCTCGCCTCAATTGTACGTTGATCGTTTGAGGTAAACCTGCCATGGCTCAAACTTCATTGCCTCTCAAGAAAGTCAAGGAACCGTCGAACCTGAAAAACTGGTTTGGCGTAACTCCGTTTTTTCTTTTTGCATTTCTTTTTATCGCCCTTCCGTCTTTGTTTCTGGTGCAGGGGAGTTTCCTAAACGCGGATGGCAAGTTTACCTTTCAAAATTATTTTGACTTGTTCACAACGCCTCTGATCGTTGAAGCATACAAACTAAGTATTTATATCAGCGCGGCGACAGCCGTCGGGGGTGGAATTTTCGGATTTTTACTGGCGTACTCCATTACCGTGGGCGGGTTGCCGCGCCAGTTGCGATCTGCCCTGATCACGTTTTCCGGGGTTGCTTCGAACTTTGCGGGCGTCCCGCTTGCTTTCGCATTCATTGCCACCTTGGGAAGGCGGGGTTTTGTCACCTTGTTCTTAAGCGATCAATTTGGGATTGATTTATATAAATCGGGTTTTGACCTGTACACCTTCTGGGGACTGACCGCCATTTACATGTTCTTCCAATTCCCCTTGATGGTACTGGTGACGGTCCCCGCCCTTGACGGCTTGAAAAAAGAATGGCGTGAAGCCGCTGAAAATTTAGGCGCGACCTACTTCCAATATTGGACGCGCGTCGCCATGCCGATTCTGCTCCCGTCCATTCTCGGCTCGATGATCCTTTTGTTTGGCAACGCCTTCGGAGCGTATGCCACCGCCTACGCCTTGACCGGCGGACGCCTCGGCATCATCACCATTCAGATCGGCGCGCAAATCCGCGGCGATGTGCTCCACAACCCCGGGCTTGGGTATGCCATGGCGATGGGGATGGTCATTATCATGGCAGTTTCACTACTTGGGTACTCGTGGCTCCAGAAGATCTCCGAAAGGTGGTTGCGATGAGCGGTCATATTTCCGTGGATGTTTCCGTTGGACAAGGAGATGGGACTCGGAAACGCTGGTCGTTATTGCGACTCGGCACACGTTTCTGGAGTTGGGTTTGGTTCATCCTCGGCGCGATCTATTTCCTCGTACCGCTGTATGCCACCCTTCGGCATTCCCTCCGCATGGAAAGGGATGCGATCGGCTTCAAAGCCTACATTCGCGCCTTCGAAGATAATGACTTTTGGGAGACCTTTCTGCTCTCGAATGGTTTGGCGGTCGCCACGATCGTATGCAGTATCATCCTGATCGTCCCCACAGCGTATTGGATTCGGCTTCGCCTGCCACAGGCGCGCCGAATTGCGGAATTTATCACCCTGCTACCCTTCGTCATTCCGGCGATCATTCTCGTTTTCGGGTTGATTCGAACCTACAGCGCTCCCATCGGCATACCCTTTACCGG
>CAYPCK010000345.1:0-3486 GCA_964409185.1 uncultured Anaerolinea sp.
ATAGACATCATCGTTCCAAGCAATTTGCAAACCTCTTAATACACTTTGACAAGCTTGGCGTGGATTTGGGGAGACAAGTATTCACAGTCACGAGCAAAATCAAGCCAAACTTGCGTCTCGGTTGCTTCACCGTCCGCATCGGCGAGTTTGCTGACGAACATTTTTGGATATTGTCGTTTGCGAAATCCTTCGGCGATATTTGCGGCAACACTTCTTGACGAACGGCGGATTTGGTCAGTAAGGGAATATTTCTCTTCCTTCGGAAAGGATTTGCTGGTATTGAAAATATCCATCGCAAGTTTGTATGCCAATTGATAAACCTTCAAATCACGATGACCTTTGAGTTGTTGATATTCAGCCATTCCGCTCTCCTTCTATAAGTCTGCCTTCTGCTCACTGCCTTCCGCTTTCTATTACCGCCAACCCCACCAACTGCTCCGCCACGCTCTTCATCACATCATCGGGTACACCGTCCACGGCTTTGGATTGGATGCGTGTGTCGATCTCGTCGTTGACATAATCCACGGCGACGAAACCTTCCAGGGTCAGGGCGATTTCGGTGGTGAACCAATCCAAACGGCAGAGCGAGGCGATGCGTCCGGTAATTTCGTGCAGGGCAGAGAGTCCGTGGCGGTGTTCCTCTGGTTGAGTCACTTCGGCGTACACATGCGTCAATGGATGCCACCAACATGGATAGGTTTTGCCGACGGCGTAGAAGACGCGAAACCAGGCGGGGCGTCCGTAAATGGTGCGCGGGGTGACAGTGGCTTGCACAAGATATTTTTGTTCGGGGAATTGCATGCGGGCGCGCTGGATTTGTTCATGAGAGGACGCACCGAGGATGACGCCTTCGCCGCCGCCTTCGTTGGAGGGCTTGATCACGAATTGAGTCCCAAGCGGAGAGAGGTCGAGTTCGGGCAGTAGAGGTTGCTCAAGAAATGGAGCGAGCAGAATGGTTTGGGGAGTGGTGATACCCGCGGTGATGAGTTCGAGATGCATCGTGGCTTTGTCTTCAGACCACTTGGAGAGTTCGGTCGGGTTGATGCGCTTCTTGTTGTATTCTTTTGCCCAGTTGTTGATCGGCAGGAAGCGGTCTTCGCCTTGCGAGCGGTCGAGCAAGGTGTTGAAGGTGTGTTCGCCTTTGTACAGCGCGCTGATCGAATCAAGCAGGTTATCGGGCGTGATCTGCCAGAGAGTCAACCCTTGCTGGTGGCAAGCCTGTTCAACGAAGTGGGCGAAGTCAGTATCGAATTCCCAGTACCAGGGGAGGCATAGATCGGAGTGATTCATTCGAGCAATTATAAAAGTAGAAAGTGGAAAATAGTGGAGTACAATCAGCAAACTTCAAGAAAGGATAATTCAATGAGCATTGATTCAGTGCAGGATGGTGTGGTGGTTTCGATGGAGTATACGCTTCATGTGGACGGTGAATTGTTGGATAGTTCGGAAGGACAGGGTCCGTTGCAGTTTCTGGTCGGGTATGGGAATATCATTTCCGGTCTCGAGAATGAGATGCTGGGCATGAAGATCGGCGATAGCAAGAAGGTGGTCGTCAAACCCGCCGATGGGTACGGCGAGTTCGATGAGAACGCCTTCATGGAGGTGCCGCGCGATCAGTTTCCGAAAGATATGAAGTTGGAGGAGGGGGCGGAGTTGACCGTCCGGGATAACGAGGACAATGCCCGCATGGCGCGCGTTGAAAGCATCGAGGGTGAATTCGTCACGTTGAATTTCAACCATCCGCTGGCGGGGGATGAACTGCATTTCGAGGTAAAGGTTGTCGCACTGCGCGAGCCGAACGAAGAGGAGCTGGCGCATGGGCATGTCCATGAGGGAGGGCATCATCATTGACGAAATCTCGAAAAAGGCAGAATGGTTTGAAACAGGTTGAAGTGAGATGGAAGCGTTGGTTAAATTAAAAAAGATGGATACGAAGAATCGCATCCATCTTTTTTTGTTGTATGGTCTCGATACGTCCCACGCCGACCATGCGGGACTACTCGACCACCAATGATACAAGCATTATGGTTGATATGTGATATTGACGGCAACGTAATCGAGCGAGAAATCGCGCGCGGTGCTGCTGGCCACGTCGATCACACGGACGCGGAAGTTCGCGTTGCTGAGTTCGCTCAGCGTCCACGCGCGGCCCCACGTGTCGGCTGTGCCGCCGAGCGTATACGTCGCTTCTGAGGTGGTCAGGGTCGAGGTCTGCTTTGCCGTCGTCCACGAGGTGCCGTTGTTCCACGAGAGTTGCACGCAGATACGAGGCGAACCGGAGGTGCTGTCCACGCGGGCGTCAAGTCGCACTTGAATACCCAACACGGTTCCCGAGGGGATGTTGAAGTTGAAGGTGTTGAAATGGTGTTTGTCTTTGCCGTTGTTGGTGCAGGATGTGTTGTTGTTCGTGCCGCTGTTGGTATCCACGGCAAAGACGCTGTCGTTGAGGAACGCGCTGGTCGGGCTGGTCTGGTAGCCGTTGTTGTCACCGGCGCTGGATGTCTGCGCGGCTTGACCCGTTGGGGCAAGATAGCCCGTGCTTGAGCTGGGCGCCGGTGTGTTGGTCGGCGTTGCGGTCGGCGGAGGCGTGGGGGTGGGTCCCGCGCTGAGCGTGCCGCCATCCACCACGAGCGCGAACTTCTGCGGACCGTTCGGGATGTTGAACGCGTTGACGGTCACTGTGTATGTGCCGGCAACAGGCGATTGGATATACACGTTTTCAACGTTATTGCGGCGATCAGCCGAACCGCCGGTTGCGCTCCACCCGCCGGAGAACACATTGCCGAGGAAGGTGCCGCTGGGACCGGAGACCGTCAGGTCGAGGTCGTTGACGAGGTTGATCGAGGCGGTGTCGGTGGAGGGATAGTCCGTCCACACAACGGTCACTTTCAATGGTCCGCCTGTGCTGGTGACGTTGAAGACTTGCGAACCGCCGGTGCTGAGGCCGCTGGCGGCTTCTTCCACGAAGACGATGGTTCCGTCGGTGGCGGCATCGAGGTTGATGCGTCCCCAGCCTTCATGCACGTTGGGGATCGGGAAGTCATTGTCGTTGACGCCGTCGTTGTTCTCATCCGCCATATCCACTGCCGAGTTGATGACCGTGGCTTTGGCGAGCGCGGCGGTGGCGTTGATGCCGTGCGCCTTGTTGTAGTAATCCTTGATCACGGTCATGCCGCCCGCGGCAAGCGGATTGGACATGGAGGTGCCGCCCATGTATTTGTAGTCCACATTGTAAGGCGTTCCCCAGCCGTCCCATTGATACGCGCCGTTCTGCGGGTTGACCGGGTCGCCATAGCCTTCCTGGTACAGGCTGGAATAGGCGGAGAGAATCCACGTGCCGGGCGCGACCACGTCCGGTTTGATGCGGTTATCGTCCGTGGGACCGCGGCTGGAGAAGGAAGCCATCTGCCCGCTGTTGCCGGCGGTCACATCGCTGAACAAGGGATTGGTCGGGAAGTCGCTTCCCCAACGCTGTCCGTATGTGCC
>CAYPCK010000346.1:0-3485 GCA_964409185.1 uncultured Anaerolinea sp.
AATCCTTGTAGTATTGCTCATAACTGCCGTACAACGATTCAAGCGCTTCCTGCAACTTGGTAGGCAGGATGATGGTCGAAAGGTCATAGCCATCTTCTTTCTTGCCCGCCTTCAAGCCTTTTTTCGGCATGTGCGGGTCATCGCTGATGTGATCCCACAGGTTGCGGAATTCAGGCATTTCTGTCTGCTTGATGGTGTTTGATTCCACGGGCAGGCGCGGAATTTTTACAACCCCGCATTCCAACGCATCTAACAAAGAGAAGTCCGTAACCGTCCACGGGAATAACGTGCCTTCCTCATAGCCAGACCCGCGCAAGAAGTACGGCGTGGCAGAAAGGTCAATGATGGCATTGACGTTCATTTTCTTGGTGAGGGCTTCCAGTCCGCTGATCCATACCCGCGCGGCTTCGTTGTTCTCGTCCGCTTCCTTGCGGTCATCGCCTGAAAGTTTCTCGTCAGTTGGTTTCTCGCGGTAACAATGGTGCGCTTCGTCGTTTATCACCAAAATACGCGCCTTGTTCGATAAACTCTTGAAAGCACGATTGACCATCGCATTGGGTGATTCTTTTTGTACTTCTTCCTTCACCAAACCTGTTGCCTTGAGCGTCGCGCCCATTTGAAAACGCTGGTTGTCGCGCAGCCCCATTTGGTGATAGTTCATAATATGAACCACTGCGCCTTGCAAAAGTTCATAGTCTTGATACGAAACAATATCCCGCTTCAAATAATAGTTCTGCGGGTCATTCGGGTGTAACACATTCAAACGGTCGCGGATGGTAATGCCTGGGGTAATGATCGCAAAGGCATCTGTAAAGCGTGTGTCTTGCGGGTAACGTACCTTGTTCAATGTGTGATACGCGATCATCATCGCCATCACTACGGTTTTGCCTGACCCCGTCGCCATCTTGAACGCCAAACGATACAAACCTGGGTTGGCTTCCGTGTTGGCTTTGCGGATGTCGTTCAATATCCAAGTTTCTCCCGCTTTTTCCGCCACTTCATTGATATAGATCAATGTTTCCATTGCCTCTATCTGGCAAAAGAAAAGTTTATTCTCGCGGCTTTCATCCTGCCAGTAATACAACAGGTCGCGAGAAGTTTTGGTAATTCCAGGGTATTCCTTCTTGCGCCATTCCGCGATAATGAAACGAACCTTATTGATAAATTCATTATCTTCCTGCATCTCCGCGCTAAATGCGCCTTCTGCAAGATTCATCGCCAACTGCCTGTCACGTTTCCGTGTGCGCGGCATCGCAGATACATAACGTGTGCTGGGTCGGCGCATCTCGATAATGTCGTCCGAAATCCCAAGTTCGTCGGCATCGAAGTGTCTTATCGGTTCTTTGTATGGGGAATTAATGATAGGGTTTTTCATTGGAAAAGGTTTTCGCTCCCTGATCAAGACCTATGGTGTCCGCGCAGTTTATCGGCAGCCAGCCACAACTCCGCTTCAATACTGAGGTTGACGCCGTTTCTGTTCTTTGCCGTAGTGTTTTTCTTTGGAGGCATATTACTTATTCCCAGCGGTCAAACCCTTCAACGTTGAACCTTCAACCTTCCAACCGATTTCCCAATCCTACCCGAAAATCTCCCGCGCGCACAACCCCAATACCGCTACACCCTCTGGATCACGATTCCCCCGAAGCGGTGCTCATCGGCATGACACGCGATGCCGCGCACGAAACACTCGTGGCTGTCGTACGGCTCGCCCGTGTCGGCGTAGCGGGCGGCGTACCCGCCGGAGAGACTGACGTTGAAAAACTCGAGCGGGCGTCCGTCTTTAGAGCGCGCCTGCGAAGCGCAGTCCGCGCACAGATAGCGCGGATAACGATCGGAACGCTTCACGGTACGCAGGCAGATCGGGCAGGTTTGCATCCGCGCTTATCTCAGGTTCGCCGCGCAGCGATTCGCCAGCGTCGCGGCAACGTCCATGCGATATTCGGCGGAACCCCATTCATCGGTCGCTTCGTGACAGGCATTGCGCGCGGCGGTGGTGAGATCGTCTGAGGCTGTGCCGTCCATGGCGAGCGCGGGACTTTTGCCGAGCCCGCCGACCGCCATGCGCGTCCGCCCCGACTCCCAGCGCGCCACGGCAACGCACACGATCGGCTTGTCGGAGGGAGTCCGCGCCACATATTCAAATGCAAGTTTCGCATTGAGAGGCAACGAGATCGAAGTGATCAGTCCGCGCGGGCGCAGGGGCAGAAAATCTCCCAGACCATGAACCATGGACGAGGGACGATCGTCCGCGGTCCATTGTCGAACGTCCAGTTTCGCATCCAACGCCAGCAGGCAGGTGACGAACGCCGAGCGGCCATCGCATGCGACGATGGTCCCGGCGATGGTGGCGGAATTCCGCACGTTGAGCGGCGCTTCATTTTTCAGGGCGGGCTGAATCGCCAGCGGACACAGACTCGACTCCAGCAGGGATTGCAAGGTCAGCGTCGCTCCGACCTCGAGCATGTTCCCGTTGGCGCGGAGCGAATCCAGGCTGAGGCGTTGCAGATCGACGGCGATGACTGAATCCGCTGTCCCGTGCGAAAGAACCGTCCCGCCGCCGAGAGGCGCAGTGTTCGGCTGATCCAACAATTTCAAGGCTTCATCAAGAGTGGCGGGGCGATGGTAGGAAGTGATCATGAGGTTCTCCGTGTGCCGATGTGGCAATTATATTCGATGTAACCAAACCTGTTCGATTCTGTGTTTACTTGTTGACGTTTACCGGCTAAGATTGCGCCCATGAATCGCGGCAACTTTCACGGGCTTGAAACCGTTGTGCTGGAAAATAAATTCTTTCGCATCGAATGTCTCGCCGAGGCGGGTCCGCGCGTGGTGCGCTTCATCCCGCAGTGGGTGGGCGAGAACCTGTTCGCCGAACTGCCGCGTCATAGCATGCCCACCCCGTACGGCGAGTATCGCTTCTTCGGCGGTCATCGCTTGTGGACGGCGCCCGAATCCACGCGCCTCTCGCACGTGCCCGATTCCGCCGGCGTGGTTGTGAAAGAAGTGCAAGGCGGCGTGCGTCTGACGGGTCCCGTTGACGCGGTGAACGGCCTGAAGAAGACGATTACCCTGCAAATGAGTTCGAGCGAACCGGGCGTCATCGTCAAACACAAGATCGAGAACCTCGGCGCTTTCACGATTCGCCTTGCGCCGTGGGCCATCACCATGATGCGACCGAAAGGCGTTGCCATACTGCCTCAGCAAATAGGCAACGTGGATGATGACGGACTCCAACCGAATCGCCGCTTCGCCTTGTGGCCCTATTCCCGCTGGGATGACTCACGGGTGAAACTGAAAGATGACTTCATTACGGTAGACGCCAATTCCACGCCAAACCCGTTCAAAGTGGGATATTTTAATCCGCACGGTTGGCTCGGATACGGGTACGACGATGTGATGTTCGTCAAGCGTTTCGGCATGCGGCGAGACGAGGAATACCCAGACTTCGGCTGTAACAATGAAATCTACACCGATGCGCGTTCGCT
>CAYPCK010000347.1:0-3481 GCA_964409185.1 uncultured Anaerolinea sp.
TCTGGATTCCATCGACAAATCCCTCAAACGCCTGCAAATGGACTACGTGGACCTGTACCAAATCCATCGCTGGGATTACGAGACGCCCATCGAGGAGACGATGGAAGCGTTGAACGACATCGTCCGCGCGGGCAAGGCGCGCTACATCGGAGCCTCGTCCATGTTCGCATGGCAATTCTCCAAAGCGCAGTACACAGCCCAACGTAACGGTTGGACACGGTTCGTTTCCATGCAGAATCACTACAATCTTGTGTACCGCGAAGAGGAACGGGAGATGATCCCGCTGTGCATCGATCAGGGAGTCGGTCTCATCCCCTGGAGCCCGATGGCGCGTGGCTTCTTCGCCAAAAACCGCACACGGGATGGTGGCGGAGAGACGGCGCGCGCCAAAGCCGACCCCTTTGCAAAACAGTTGTACTTCCGCGAGGAGGATTTCACCGTTGCCGAGCGCGCCAATGAGATCGCTGATGCGCATGGCGTTACCGGTTCGCAGATCGCGCTGGCATGGCTGTTGAGCAAACCGCACATTACCTCCCCCTTCGTCGGCGCGACAAAAATGGATCACCTCGAGCAAGCCGTCGCCGCGCTCGAGATCAAACTTTCGGAGGAGGAAGTGAAACGGCTGGAGGAACCGTACAAGCCGCATCCCGTGTTGGGGCATTCGTAACGCGAGATTTATCTCGCCAGAGCGGCATGAACGTCGCGTTACGCCTTGGTTTCATTGGTAAAATAGCGAGGCAATTCACAAAACTTGGAGCAACCCTTGACCGAATCATTGAAGATCTTCATCCCCATGGCAGGCTGGGGGACGCGCATGCGCCCGCATACCTGGAGCAAACCCAAGCCGCTCGTCAGCGTTGCGGGCAAGACCGCGCTCGAACACCTGATGGACATGTTCAAAACGCTCCCCGACCCGGGCAACGTGGAATATGTTTTCATTGTGGGACCTTACCTCGGCGAGTTGCAAATCCCCGCCTTCATCAATGAAAAATACCCGAACATCAAAGCGCATTATGTTGTCCAGCATGAAATGAAGGGACAATCGCACGCGCTGTGGCTGGGACGCGATTTCATGCGCGGACCGATGATGGTGGTGTTTTCCGATTCGATCATCGAGACCGACTTCGCCTTCCTCAACACTGAGCAGTCGGACGGCGTAGCGTGGGTGCTGCCATTCCCCGACCCGCGCCGCTTCGGGGTGGCGGAGGTGGGCGCCGACGGTTGGGTGAAACGCTTCATCGAAAAGCCCACTTCATTGGAAAACAATCTCGTCGTGATCGGCTGTTACTGGTTCAAGAGCGCGGAACAGTTGCTCGCCGCCATCGAGGAGCAGATGGAACGACAGATCACATTGAAAGGCGAATATTTCCTCGCAGACACGATCTCGGTGATGATCGAAGGCGGAGCCAAAGTGCGCACGCATACCGGCGTCAGTTGGCTGGACGCGGGCACCATCGAAGCGACGTTGGATACGAATAAGATATTGCTGGATAAACAAGGTTCGAATGTTGGAAGGTTCAAAGGTTCGAAGGTTGAGATTGTCGAGCCGGTGGCGATTGACGAAACAGCGGAGATCAGCAATTCCACAATCGGACCGCACGCTTCGATTGGGGCGAATTGCAAAATAGAGAATAGCTCGGTTGCCGAATCCATCCTCGAGGCGGGGAGCGAGATCAAGGACGCGGCGTTGAACCGCTCGCTGGTGGGCAGGCAGGCAAAGGTCCGGGGGCGAGGCGATGGGCGCGTCATCCAAATCAATGTTGGTGACAACAGCGAAGTCGTCTTATCGTAAAATATGAACATGGTCGAATGTCATTCGGGTTCGGAATACGCGGAGTATCCGCTCGCGCTCACGTGGGAGGGATACAAATACGAGATCGCGGAGATCGTGGCGCGCTGGCGCGGTCCGAGCGAAAAGGGATTCCGCGTGAAGACCGCGAACGGGTATGCGTTCGATCTGACGTATCGGGAAATCCCTGATGAATGGGTAGTGCAACCGATCTAACCAACGGAGGTTCCATGCAGGAAGTGACGAACGTGCAACGGCTCTCGAAACGGGTGGCGGGACTCAAGCCTTCGGGCATTCGTAAATTTTTCGACATTGCCGCGACGATGAAGGATGTCATTTCGCTCGGCATCGGCGAACCGGACTTCACCACGCCGAAACCGATCCTCGAAGCGGGCATTCGTTCACTGCAAAAGGGCGAGACGCATTACACCTCGAATTGGGGGAAGATGGAGTTGCGCCAGGCGATCGCTGAAAACCTCCAGCGTTTATACAACGTGAAGTACGACCCGGCGAACGAGATCGTAGCCACAGTGGGCGGCTCGGAGGCGTTGTATCTCACCTTCACCGCGATCCTCAACGAGGGTGATGAAGTCATCATCCCCACGCCGTGTTTTGTTTCCTATCAAGCCGAGGTCATCATGGCGGGCGGGGTTGCGATCGAAGTGCCGGCGCGTGAAGAAAACGATTTTTGCATTGACCCGGCGGACATCCGCAAAGCGGTCACGCCGCGCACGAAAGCAATTTTTATCGGCTATCCATCCAATCCGACCGGCGCGGTCGCCACGCGCGAGGTGATGATGGAGATCGCAAAAATCGCCGAAGAGCACGACCTGCTCGTCGTTTCAGATGAACTGTATGACCGCCTTGTGTATGATTTCGAGCACATCTGTTTCCCGTCATTGGATGAACGCCTGAAAGACCGCACCATCCTCATCGGAGGCTTCTCGAAAGATTACGCTATGACCGGCTGGCGCATCGGCTACGCCTGCGGACCTTCGGACTTGATCCAGGGTCTCGTGCGGATTCACCAGTACACCATCATGTCTGCCCCGACCACCGCGCAGGACGCCGCCCTCGTCGCCTTGAAGGAAGGCGACCCGCACGTGGAGGAGATGCGCGTGGAGTACGACCGCCGCCGCCGACTCCTCGTGGCGGGGCTGAACCGCCTCGGTCTGCACACCTTCGAGCCGCGCGGCGCGTTCTACGCCTTCCCCAACATCCGGGCTTCGGGCATGGACGACGAGACTTTCGCCGAGAAATTATTGCGCGAAGAATCCGTCGCAGTGGTGCCGGGCAACGCGTTCGGTCCCGGCGGCGAAGGCTTTGCCCGCATGTGCTACGCCACCGAATACGCCAAGATCGAAGAGGCGCTTCATCGCATGGAAAAGTTCATGAAGAGGTATGGGTAAGGGCAGAGAATAAGAGATTGGAGAATTGTAGGGGCGCATCTGTGTGTCCGCCCCTTTTTGATTCATTAACCCCTTGCGAAAGATTTCAGGGATGTTCGCGGATTTACTCACTCACTTTATGCAGGTTATGCGATCGGCACACCCGCACGGGGATAAATCCCCGTGCTAATGTTACAAAGTCCCGCTACGCGGGACTTAAGCCGCCTTCGGCGGCTTCGGTTGAATAGCCCGACGATGAATCGTCGGGCGGGCAGAATGGCATTGTCCTTCCAGGATTATACCC
>CAYPCK010000348.1:0-3467 GCA_964409185.1 uncultured Anaerolinea sp.
GCTGGCGCGAGGACTTCGACCGCGCCGCCGAGGCGGGACAGAACGCGCACCGCCTGTCGGTGGAGTGGAGCCGCATCCAGCCGACGCCGGACACGTGGGACGAGGACGCGCTCGAACGCTACCGCGCCATGCTGCGCGGATTGCGCGAACGCGGCATCGTACCAATGGTGACACTGCATCATTTCACCGATCCGATCTGGTTGAGCGAACGCGGCTCATGGGAAACGCCTGAAGTCGTTCCGTTGTTCGAAAAATTTGTCCGCAAGACGGTGGAGGCGCTGAAGGAATATTGCACGATGTGGTGCACGTTCAACGAGACCAGCGGTTACGCCTTGAACGGATATGTGGGCGGAGGGGTGAGCGGCAATTTCCCGCCCGGGAAGAATAGTTTGCGCCTCGCTATTCAAGTGCTAGCCAACACGATGCGAAGTCATGCGGTTGCCTATCGTGCGATCCATCAGATTCAACCGGAAGCGCAGGTAGGGCTTGCCACGCATTATCGCTCGCTCGTGCCGCATCGTTCCTGGTCGCCGCTCGACCAACTCCTGACCAAAAATGCCGACTCTCTCGTCAACAGGGCGATTCCGATGGCAGCGGCGACCGGCATACTGCGGACGACGCTTGGCGCGGTCCGCATCCCCGAAGCCAAAGGGACGCAGGATTATTTCGGCTTCAATTATTACACCCGCAACCGCGTCGCGTTCGATCTTCGCAAACCCGCGACGTTTTTCAGCGATGCAATCTTCCCAAACGATGGCGACTTCAGCGACAAGAATTTTCTTGTCAACGAACCTGCTGGAATGTTCGAGGGACTGAAATGGGTCGTGCGGAATTTCCCCGGCTTGCCGATCTATGTCACCGAGAACGGGTTCGCCGACGCGGAAGATCGCGCGCGCCCGCGTTACATGGCGCAACACATTCACCAGATGTGGCGCGCGGTCAACTTCAACTGGCCCATCAGAGGATACTTCCATTGGACTCTGGTGGACAACTTTGAATGGGATCACGGCTGGACGCTTCGCTTCGGACTGTGGGGCTTGGATACCGAAACCCAAAAGCGCATCAAACGCCCGAGCGCGGATTTCTACGCGGAAATCTGCAAGGAGAATGGTCTCTCCTCCGAGATGGCACAGAGGTATTGCCCCGAGGTGTTCGAGAAGTTGTTTCCGTTATAAGGTTAACTTGAAAGGTTATCCGGGTTCGGAGTCTTCGGTTCTAATTCACCGAGATGGTCGCCAGGCTTAAAAAAGAACGACCTTCCACGAGGAAGGCCGTCTGGGGAGGTTAATTATGGTTACATGCCAATCAGGGCGAGCACGGCATACGCCAGCGCCAGCCATGGCGCGATGGTGCCGAGCACCGGCACGAACATCGCCAGACCTGTAAAGAGGAAGAACAACCACATACACCAACCGGAAATCGTCTTGGGCATTGACATTTTCATTTCACACTCTCCTTAAGAGTTTACATTTACCGCCCACGCGGGCAGTTCCAAATAAGATAACCCTCGTCCAAATCAAGGGTTGCGCCTTGGTGGTAGAATCTGGTTACATCTCGCGGTACTGGATCCATGCCGCGGGATTTTTCTGCCCATGACCACGCTCACCGCCCCCGCCGAATTTTCGATGCAAAAACAGCAGACCTACGACCGCGCCAGCCCGGCGCGCTGGGTGTGGTCGCACGCGTCTCGTCACGGGTGGATCATCCTCATGCTGGTCGTCGGCGCAATCGGGAATGCGGGTCTCGCCGCGGTGGTGCCGATGTTGACCGGCGATGCGTTCGACGCCATGCTCCAGCCGAACCCCGATACGAGCGTGTTAATCCCGCTGGCGCTCACGATTGGCATTTCGCAGGTGGTACGCGGTGTGTTGCAACTGGGTCGCAACTTCGGCGCGGAATTGCTCGCGCAAAAAATGGAACTGCAAGTGCGCGATGAGTTGTATTTGTCGCTGCTTGCCAAGAGCATGACCTTCCACAACCTGCAACCGGTCGGCGATACGATGGCGCGCGCCACCAACGACGTGCGCGAGGTCAACTTTATGTTCAGCCCGGGCATCAACCTCGTGGTCGGCTCGTTCATCTTCATCCTCATGCCGATCTTCGTGGCGGGGCAATACCATCCTTCATTAATTCTTACGCCCTTGTTTTTATCTTCCTTTATTTTTTCTTCCTCGCGCGTTATTTGAAGACCCTTTCGCCCGTCACCGATGAAGTGCGCGCTTCGTTCGGCATCATGAACACACACCTCTCCGAATCGCTGGACGGCGTGGAAGTCGTCAAAGGCGCATCGCAGGAGGATGCCGAGGTGGACAAATTCGTGATGAACGCCAGCCGCGTGCGCGACGCGTTCGTCCGGCAGGGCGATCTCGAAGGACGCTACGTCGCCATGCTGTTGCTCGGTTCTGCCTACGCGTTCGGTCTGTTTCACTCCCTGCTCCTTTTCCGCAATGGACAGTTGACCTTCGGCGACGTGGTAGCCTATTTCGGCTTGTTGCTCCTGCTCCAATTCCCGACCTTTGTTTCCACGTTTGCTTACTCCCAGATCTCACTCGGTTTGTCCGGCGCGCGCCGCATCCTCGAGTTGATGAACCGCGAGACAAATCTCGACCAGAACGCGCAGGGTTACGCAAAACCAATGCGAGGCGAAGTTGAATTTCGCATCGTAGACTTTGCCTATCCTACGATGCAAGAAGAAATGACGGACAGGTCGGAAAACGTTTTGAGCGGCATTTCTTTCAAGGTCAAACCCGGGCAAACCGTCGCCATCGTCGGGCAGACCGGCGCGGGCAAGACCTCGCTCGTCAAACTCATCAACCGCACCTACGACACCACACAGGGGCAAATCCTCGTGGACGGCGTGGATGTGCGCGATTGGAATCTTGCCGCGCTCCGTTCACAAATCTCCATGATCGAGCAGGATATCTTTTTGTTCTCGCGTTCCGTCAGCGACAATATCGCGTTCGGGAAGCCGGGCGCAACCGAACGGGAGGTCGAAGCGGCGGCAAAGTCGGCGCAGGCGGATGATTTCATCCAAACCTTCGACAAAGGCTACGAGACCGTTGTCGGCGAACGCGGTGTCACGCTTTCCGGTGGTCAACGTCAACGGATTGCGCTTGCGCGCGCCTTCCTCACCGACCCGCGCATCTTGATTTTGGACGATTCCACCTCCGCCATCGACTCTGCCACCGAGGACAAAATCCAACGCGCCATCGCCAACGCCGCCCGCGGACGCACGACCTTCATCATCACGCACCGCCTCTCGCAGATCCGCTGGGCGGACCTGATCATTGTGTTGAAAAAAGGTCAGATCGCCGCCATCGGCACACATGATGAATTGATGAAAACCTCCGAAGCGTATTCGAGGATATTTCGGGAATAATATGTCATTGCGAGTGGCGCTGAAAGCGCGTATCGAAACCAAGCCCGGATCGAGACCCTTTGATGCGCAAGAATATTTTTGTAACAAG
>CAYPCK010000349.1:0-3465 GCA_964409185.1 uncultured Anaerolinea sp.
CTGTTGAGGAGTCTGCGCGGTTGGGCGAGTGCGGCTTTCTCGGTGGTGGTCGCGCTGGTGTTGATCGTCGGGCTGACCTATCCCGCGCTTGGGTTTGCGAACCGGACGAACAACTTCCAACCGCCGTTCTTCGGGTTCACGCTCGACGATTTCGACCGGGTGGAGGTGGAGAACCCGGACGAAGCCGCGGCGATCCGCTGGTTGCAGTCCGCGCCGGATGGCGTGGTTGCCGAGGCGGTCGGCGGGGCGTACTCGGCGTATGCGCGCATCTCCATTTACACGGGCTTGCCCACCGTGCTGGGCTGGGGCAACCATGAAGGGCAGTGGCGCGACCAAGCCTTGCAAGGCACGCGCGCGCAGGATATCGAACTGTTGTATTCCACACCCGATTGGTTCACCGCGCAGGAGATCATTACGCGCTACGACATTCGCTACGTGTATGTCGGGAACCTCGAGCGCAGTACCTACGCGGTCAACGAGGAAAAATTCTTCCTCTTTTTGAAGGTTGCCTTTCAACAGGGGAATGTAACCGTGTACGAAGCGCCGTGAAGCAGTGTTTTCTAGTCCCTTGATATCTGCTTCATGTACACAGATATCACGGAGCCTGCGGAAAAATTGATGTTCAAATCTTTTCCGTAATATCCGTGCGTTCCGTGTCCAAAAGAATCGGTAACTCACGTTACGCAGGTTATGTCTTTCCGTCAGGCTTCAAGTCCAATTTGACCGCTGACCGCGGACGACCGACTCAAGAATAAGAACAGCGGTCCGTCGTCGGCGGTCAAAACGCAAGGAAAACGCAGGCGCGCGTACGATGAGTCGATAAGAAACAATCTCCGACAAAACAATGAAGGGTAAAATTGCGCCCATGAATTCAGGACATATCAAATACGAAGGCTGGCTGTATGGGCTGGCGTTTCTCCTTGCCGTAGCGCTGCGCTTCATCGGGCTGGGTGATACAGCGCTCACCGACTCTGAAGCGGCGCTTGCCCTGCAAGCCCTCGAGATCGCGCGCGGAGGACATCCGCAACTCGCGCCGCAACCCGCCTACATTCTGCTCACCAGCCTGCTCTTCGCCGTGACCGAAAGCAACAACTTCCTCGCCCGTCTCCTGCCCGCGCTGGCGGGAAGCGCGCTGGTGTTCGCGCCTCTTCTCTTCCGCGAGCGGATCAAACCCCGGCCTGCGGTGATTCTCTCCATCCTGCTTGCCTTGGACCCCACCCTCGTCGCGATGTCGCGTACCGCCGGCGGGACGATCCTTGCTGTGACCTTCCTCGTGTTTGCCGTCGGATGCTGGATGGACAAACGCAATATCGCGACTGGTATCTTCGCCGCCCTTGCGCTTCTCTCCGGACCTGCGCTCTGGGCGGGCATCCTCGGCATTGCCCTCGCGTGGATTTTTCTTCGAGGCGCGAAACCTTCCGCCACCGCCAAGCCACTTGCAATGGGCGTTTCCGAATCGTCAATCGGAAATCGTCAATCGGAAATCGGAAATCAAGAATCTCCAGTCTCCAATCTCCAATCCCAATTCTCCAATCCTCAATTTCTCATTGCCTTTCTCGCCACCCTCCTCCTCTGCGGCACCCTTTTCTTCATCGCTCCCAACGGGATCAGCGCCGCCTTTGCCTCCCTCCCTGCCTATGTTAGCGGCTGGGTCGCGCAAACCGACGTCACTCCCGCCCGAATGCTTCTTTCCTTCATCTTTTACGAACCGCTCGGCATCTTCCTCGCCGCGCTCGCCATCGTCCGCGCCATGCGTGCAAACGGGAAGCGCGCGAAACGCCTGACACTCTGGCTGGGCATGGCGCTCCTGCTGGCGGTGTTCCATCGCCAGCCGGCCGGGCTTGCCTGGGTGACTCTTCCGATGCTCACCCTCGCCGCGCTCGAACTATCGCGCGCCTTCGATGTGCGCCGCGAAGAATTCCTCGAAGTCGGCGTGGTGATACTCGCCATACTTATTTTACTGGTTTACATCTCATTCACCGTCTCGAACCTCGCGCTCAACCCGTTCAGCGCGCCCGCCACCCTGCCCCTGATCGGCACAGTGAACAACCCGCCGCTGGCTGTGCTGGTCAGTTCGCTTGCCATCCTCTTTGTGTGCATCGCCCTCGTGGCGCTCGGCTGGTCGGCGCGCATCGCCCGCCTCGGGGCGACGTTCGCTCTTTCCGCATTCATCGGGCTTTACACCCTAGCCGCCGCCTGGGGCGCCAGCGGCTTGCGCTACCCGGATGGATTCGAGTTATGGACAACCGACCCGAAACCGGCCCAGGCAGGCTTGCTCCTCGCCAGCGTGAACGACATCTCCGAATTCAGCCTCGGTCATGACCAATCTCAACCCGTGCTCATCGTGGGAATAGACTCTCCCGCCCTCGAATGGACGTTGCGAAATCACTCGGTCGAAGTCGTTTCAACGCTCGACCCGCAAACAGCGCCGCCCATTTTCCTCACCCCCGTCATGGACGACCCCGGACTCCCCTCCGCATATCGCGGACAGGATTTCACCTGGCGCATCCAGCCGCAATGGGAGTTTGTGCGCAGCGCCGACTGGATTTCATGGTTCGTCTTCCGCACCCTGCCCGCCGAAACAGAGACGATCATCCTGTGGGCGCGCGACGATCTCTTCCCCGACGCGCGCCAGGACAGGCAACCATGACCCCCTACATCATCGCCATTGACGGACCCGCCGCATCCGGCAAATCCACGCTGGGGTTGAGGCTGGCGAAGGCGCTCGGGTATCTGTTCTTCGATACCGGCATCATGTATCGCGCGGTCACGTGGGTGACACTGCATCGCGGTATCGATGTGCGCGATGAAGCCGCCGTCACTGCGCAGGCGGAGACAACGCAGATCGAGATCGCGCCCGCCTCACAGTCCGATGGACGCGCCTGCGATATTCTCGTCGAAGGGCAGGACATCACGTGGGAGACGCGCGCGCCCGAAGTCGAGGCGCATGTATCGGTGGTGGCGGCATACCCCGGCGTGCGGCGAGCGCTGAGTCAACAACAGCGGCGCATCGGCTTGCGCGGCAGGGTGGTGATGGTCGGGCGCGATATCGGCACGGTCGTCCTCCCCGAAGCCGACTTGAAAATCTACCTCGATGCCTCCGCCAATCAGCGCGCGAAACGGCGCGCGGACGAAATTCTCGCGCGCGGCGGCGCGGCGGAGTACGATGTGATCCTTAATAAGGTGATCGAACGCGACCGGATCGACTCCACCCGCGATGTGGCGCCGCTGGTTGCCGCCGACGACGCTGTGACCATCGATTCGGATGCCCTGACCGCCGACGAGGTGTTTGAAAAAACGCTGGCGCTGTGCAAGTGAGACAAATCCGCTTCGATGTCGTCATGAGGTATCCCGCCGGCACAACGCGGCGGATATCGAGGTAAACATGCGCGAAGAGCCCATTCAACCGCCCAAACCTGTAACCGAAATCTGGAGGCCCGACTTGATCGCTCTTCCGAAACTCAC
>CAYPCK010000350.1:0-3459 GCA_964409185.1 uncultured Anaerolinea sp.
TCATTCACCACAACCCAAGTCTTGAGCGCGCCTCCTCTCGGTTATCTGTAGTAACGACTTCAGTCGGTACGCCGTGTCATCAACCGCAGGCGCGTCTTGCCCTGCGGTTTTTTGTTTTAATTCACTAGACCTGACAAGTCTCCGCAGGTGTCTGAAGATCACGCGCCGACGTCCATCCACGCGACTCGGTTTGCCGCTGTTCAGAAAGACCTGTCAGGTCTTTGCCTAAAATAAACCATGGATACCAAACACTATATCGATCTGTTCGACGATCTCGATAATAATGACCAGACCGACAACTTTATCCAGAAGAACAAACGCCCTCAGCGATTCCCAGAACGGCATTTCAAACACAACCGTGCGCGGAACACCGATTTCCTGAAAGGGCAGGACGACTCCAGCCGTAGTTTCAACTACACCTACAAACCCGCGCGTTTCCAGGAATGGTGGCTGCTTGAATCCATCGGAGATTTTTACGAGCACAAACTGATCTCCGATGTGCTGCGCAGATTGAAGGGCGGCAAGGAAGCGTCGGTTTATCTGTGCCGTGGCACAGAATCCACCGCGCCGCTGGTCGCGGCAAAAGTGTATCGTCCGCGTTCCCTCCGCAACCTCAAGAACGACGGCATCTATCGCGCAGGTCGTATCGATCTCGGCGAGGATGGCAAGAAATTGTTCAAGGAGGCGAACGTAAACGCGATCATCAAACGTACAGCGTATGGCGAGGAGTTGCGACATACCTCGTGGATTGCCTACGAATTCAACTCGCTCGAATCTCTTTACGCCGCTGGCGCGGATGTTCCCAAGCCGCACGGCATGGAAAAGAATGCGATCCTCATGGAGTACATCGGCGACGAGGAACTCGCCGCGCCGACTCTCAACGCAGTGACTCTCGACCGTGACGAAGCACGCGGACTCTTCGAGCGCGTCATCCGCAATTTGGACCTGCTTCTCACCAGCAACCGCATCCATGGGGATCTGTCAGCCTACAACATCCTCTACTGGGATGGCGACATCACCCTGATTGATTTCCCGCAAGCTGTTGATCTCGAAGCGAATCCATCCGCCTGGGTGATCTTCCTGCGTGACGTGACGCGCGTCTGTCAATACTTCAACGCGCAGGGCGTACAACGCGACGCGCGCAAACTCGCCGCAGACTTATGGACATCACATGGTCACAAAGTTGTGCAAGAAATTCATCCGCTTCATCTCGACGCGGAAAAAAAAGAGGATCGAAGACTTTGGGAGAAACAGAAAGCTACAACAAAATAAGTGTGTGCCGCGACTTGCTCATCATGTCGCGGCACACCAATTCTCTGTTTCTCCAATTACCAGTTACCCATTACATGCCCACACGATCTTCAATCTCTAGTCTCTATTTCTTGCCCCACAAACCATATCCCTCATTCCGCCTCTGCTCGCGCCGCGCATGCTGTTCGTGGATCTGATCCACGTGGTCGGCTTTTTCCTCGATGGCGGCTTCAAGCCATAACCTACCTTTTTCTGCGGTGGCATGACTGCCCGCGCCGTACGCGCCGGTCTTTGTGTCATCGTCCCACGGCGGGTTTGCCACCAGCGCGCCGCCTTCGATCCAATCCATATAATAATCAGGCGTGGCGATGAAATCCGTTTCATCCACCACGCGTTCCATGTGGCAGAGGTCTGGACGTAGATGAAGCATGTAGGAAGTTTCCAACTCGCCCGCGTGTCCCATCCCGCCGATCTTTGACGTTCGATATTTTGGAATAACTTCAGAACCAATTCGCCCCGAGGTATGAAGCCAGGTCGTCGCGCAAAAGATTCGGGGATGACGTTCGCCTGCATATTTCACGATATTCACAAGGAAGGATGTGTTGCCTCCATGTCCGCTCATCAAGTAGAAACGGTCAAAACCGCGTGAGACGAGCAAGTCAATCACTGCAACCCAGAAATCTTCAAACGCGCGTCCGCCCGCGTTCATTGTCCCTGCAAAGGATGAACGATGCGTGCTGACACCATACGGCATGACAGGCATCGTCCAACAGCGTGTAGGCGATTTGGCTTGTGTCCCTTTTGCAATTGAGTCAATAATGATGGTGTCAACCGAGAGGGGCAGGTGGAATCCGTGTTGTTCGGTGTGACCAATCGGAATGAGGATTGCCTTACCGCGCTCCGAATCTGGTGGAAGGAATGTTGGCGCCGCGTTGTGAATAGGGGAGGGGAGGCGAAGAACGAAGGATGAATTTTGAAGGATGAATGTAGATTGCGGGTCAATACCCGATGGCGCGAGGCAGTATACGCGCGAGAATCCGTCATCGCGCAAACTATCAAGCAGATTGAAAATATAGTGGGCAAAAATTTTGTCCGGCAGTTCGAGTCCGCTTCCGCGCCAGCCGAATGGGAATGGCGGCAAGAATCCTGCGCGTGTTGGATTCCCCAACTGACTGGCGAGCAAGTTCAAATCGTAGCCTGAACCGAGCGGCAGGACGAGCGGAAGATCTCGCGGCAGCTGCGCAACTTCATCCCACGATAGTTCTTCGAATGGGAAGTAATTTGTCATATTGGTCAACTCCGGGTAAATTGAATTTGCGCGTAGTCAATACATCCCTTATACTTTTTCTACACCCAAAATATAACACTAAATTTACACCTGCCTTTCGCCGACCGCAAATTTACAGTACAATCACTTCAATGAAACGGTCCGATAACCCGTTTGCACATCCCGACAATGTCAATCCCAACTGCATCGCAGGTTTGTTCCTGCCGGTGCAGTTATTGTTTCAAGGTGACCCACATCCGACCCACGAGGAGTAATAAAATGAAAACCAGAAATATGATCGGCGCCTTTATCATGATCATGGCAATGGTCCTTTCCGCCTGCGGGACCGGAGCCAACGCCACGCCAACGGTTCTACGAGTGGGGTGGGCGGGAAGTCCGGATACGGTCAACCCCGGCACAGCTGTGTTAACGGAAGCCTACACCGTTTTTGCCCTTGTTTACGATACGATTTATGAATACCAGCTGGACGGAACGTATAAACTGGACATTGCGGAAAGCGTGGATGTTTCCGACGATAACCTGACGTACACATTCACGATCAGGCAGGGAGTGAATTTCCACGATGGCGAGCCGATGACCGCGCACGATATCGCTTTTTCGATCGACTTGTACAAAAACAACGAAGACTTCATCTATCTGAACGCGTATACGGCCAATTTCGATTCTGTGCAAGCCACGGATGACACAACGGTCGTCCTCACGTTGTTGAACCCTGTGCCGAACATCGATTACCTGTTGTCGTATCTCTACATCGTACCGGAGCACATCTGGCAGGATCATGCGGTTGCGCCGGCATCCACGGAGTTCGAAAATGTGGAAATGATCGGTACCGGACCGTTCAAGATGGTCGAGTACCGGCAGAATGAGTTCGTCCACCTGGCCGCGAACACTGAACACTACGGCGGCGCTCCCAAGATCGA
>CAYPCK010000351.1:0-3455 GCA_964409185.1 uncultured Anaerolinea sp.
GTAGCCGCGCACGTCCACGCCGTCCTGCATGGCGAGGCGGGTTTGGATGAAGTGGTTCTTGAGATATTCGATGCGGCGCGGGTCGTGGATTTTGCCGTCCGCGCCGATTTCGTCCTCGAAAGCCGCGCCATTTTCGGTGATGTAAATAGGCGGCAGGCGATATTCATTGTTGATTTTCACCAACATGCGGCGCAGGGCGGCGGCGCAGACTTCCCAACCCATTTCGGTATATTCTGAAACTGCGATCTTTTCCACCCGAGCACATTGCCTGACCTACAACCGTTTAATGATCGGCAGGGTGTCGAGCGGGGTTGGATAGTTCTCGAGCAAGGTATTCCCCGTAATGCTCTCGTCTGTCCAATAGTTTTGCCACTTCCCTTTTGGAAGATAAATATCGCGCTGTGTTGTGTTCGGCGCAACGACGGGCGCAACCAGAAATTCATCGCCGAGCAAAAACTCATCGTCGCAGGTTAAGGCGCGTTCATCCGATGGGTCGAGCCAGAAGATGGGGCGGATGATGGGCAGTCCCTTTGAAATCGAAGCGCGCGCAATCTCCAAAATCTTTGGCGCAAATTCCACGCGCAGGTTTGCAAAGCGGCGGCAGAGTTCGGCGCTTTGTATACCGTAATCCCAAGGAGCCAAACTAAATTGCATTGAAGGCATTAATGCATTCAACTGTGTCCAACGGATCATCATGTCCGCGTCCGCTTTTTCATCGTACTCGTTGCCGCCCACCATATCGGGCAGAATAAATGGATAGCCCGCCAAACTCATCGCGAGCGCGCCAGTCAACACCGAATGTAAACCGTTGTCCAAGCCCCACGAAGTTGTTTTATCCCATTGACGAAAAAAGATCGGCGCCGCTTGATTTCTCCAACCCGAACGAACTTCGGTAAGACGGTGTTGTTTCGCTATTGCATCCACATAAATTTTTGTGTATTCATTGGGATGGATTTTCAGATGTGTGACCGCATCCGCTGGAAGGAAGCAGGCTTCACCCGCATCGAACTTGAATCCGTCGCATCCTGTCCTGACCTGTAACTGATTCAGCCGCCCGAAGAACCACTCCAACGCTGACGGGTGGGTAACGTCAAGCAGACCGCCGCTCCCCTGCCACCACGGCGCAAGGTAGGGAGAGCCATCAGCGCGGCGAACGAGCCAGCCATTCTTCGTCCCTTCGGCAAAGGCGTTCGAGCGTTCATCCAAAAACGGAATGACCCATGCGGTAACTTTGAAGCTCTTCGCATGCAATTCGTCTATCATCGCTTTTGGATCGGGAAAGCGCTGTGGGTCGAATTCCAGGTCGCCGTAATAGACCTGCCAGCGGTCGTCAATTTCCATCACGCCAAAGGGATAGTCATTTGCAATGATCTCATCCGCAAATTTCAAAACGACTTCCTGATTGATGGCAGTTTTGTATCTTGCCCAAGTCGTCCATGTGGGTTTGGTGAACAACGCTTCGGGCGGTAATTCATTTGGATGCCCGAAATGTTTGACCTGCTTTTCGTATGCCGTAACAGCATTCTCTGAGAAATGGAATTTGAGATCGAGCGCATTGCCCTTGAACGTCAGCAAGCCATCCCCCGCCCCGCCTTTATCAAGGAAGGGACGGTCGGAGAACGCGCCGCGCCCATCGGTGGCAAATCTCCACGGGAAACGCGGGTAATCCGCGGGCGGTTGGTTCATGCCAAACTCAATCGGCGAGTCTGCGATAATAAGCGCGCCATTCGACGAGAACCAGGCGGGGTTCATCACGCCGCTCAAGCCGGTGGGACCGTTATCGAAGGTGTGGAAGGGTGCGCTGCGCAGCATCAACTTGTTAAGCGGATGATGCTGGTTGATGAGTTCGCCGCCGCCAAACCAATGACCGCCGAGTTGAATTTTGATTTCGACGGGAGAATCCGCTGGGGAGGTGGTTAAAACATAATGGTCAGCGACCAACCTCAGGTCCAGAGTGAAGCGCGGGAATTCTGCGGTGACAGACGAATCATCGGCGCGGAAAGTCGGCTCGGAGTCAGAATCCAGCCGCACGGTCATCATCACTTGGTTGTTTTTTTTGAAAGAGATGGAAAAGGGATGGGGAGTGGTTTCGAGATGGATCATTTTGACCATGGACGGCGGACGGCAGACCACGAATATCGTCCACGGTCTGCCGTCCGCGGTCGGGGTTTATCTTGTAAACTTTTTACCGGTTGCCAATTCGACGCTCTTATATGCGCCGTCGTAGATGCCGATGCTTTTGTTCTTGACGATGCAATCGCAGAACATGGTGAGCAGGTCGTCGTAGTTGGTAAGCATGTCAATGGCTTGCAGGGTTTGCGGAATGGTGCGGGTTTCGACGGTGCTGTCGCCGATCTCCGCGCCGCGGATGGCGCCCCACATTTCGTGTCCGCCGACGCGGGCGTTGAAGATTTTCGGAACGGGATAGAAGGCGAGTTCGCTGGGTTTGGTGATCATTACATCCACAACGCGCATGAGGTAATTGGTGGCATAGACGGCGTGGAAGGTATTATCGTGGAGGAAGACGTGCAGTCCATGCGCGGGCTTCTTGCGGATGCTGTCGGTGAATTCGCGCGTGTCATCCCAGGTGAAGTGGGTTTGGATGAGGTCTTGATATTCTTTGAGTTCGCCCTGCAGCCATTCCCAGTTGTTTTTGTGATCGCCGAGGTTGACGAAGAGCGTGATCTTATCCTGTTTGACGAGCGGGATGACATGCTCAACGATGGCTTTGAAAAGTTCGCGCTGCGCGCCCGCTCCGCCCATCGTCAACAGGAAGCGGCGCGGTTCTTTGGCTTTCATGCGGCGCATGCGATCGGCGCAGTCCTTTTCGATATTTTCGACAAGTTCATGATCCACGTGGTGACCGGTGAAGAAGAGCGCGTCGGACGGCGTGGGCTTGAGGATCTTCCCCTTGTCGTCGAAGCCGCGCATCACGCGGAAGCCATAATAGCCAGAGGGAGATTGAACGGCGTGTTTGGCGCCCTCGGTAAGTTGGAACGCCATGGGCCAGTTATCGAACATCATATCCACCACGTTGGTCATGCCGCCTGCGACCGCGCCCATGCAGTTCCACATGTGTGACGTGAGGATGGGCATATCCGAAGGAAGCGCGCCGTAGAGGTTATTGAAGAGTTCGCTCATCTTGAAGTCTTTGACTTCGGTCTTGAGGAAGCGCCAGGGCCAGGTGGCAGTGACGTAGTTGAAGATGGCGTCCAAGCCGGGCAAAGTCGGTTCGCCCGTAGTGAGAGATTCCCAAACGTATTTGTCGAACCAGGAATAGCGCTGGGAAATGCGCGAGTATTTGCTGTAGTTGGTGTTGCACCAATTGATCACATCGGTGCTGATGCCGGGGATGCCGAGCAGGTCGAGCCAATACGGAGTAAAGCCCATCGCCCTCGCGGCAGAGACGCCCGCCATGGCAATGCGATAATGACCGAAGCCCATGCGGATGGTGC
>CAYPCK010000352.1:0-3444 GCA_964409185.1 uncultured Anaerolinea sp.
GGTTGGGAACGATCAGCGAGGGCGATCAGCGAGACAGCGGTATGTGCAACGCCTTACATCCTTGGCGGGCTGGCGGTCGCGCTCGCCTTTAAAGCGGGGTTGTTCAATATTGGTGCTGAGGGGCAACTTGCGCTCGGCGCAACCACTGCCGCATTGTTCGGTTATGCCCTGCCCGACTGGTTGGGCGTGGAAATTCCAGCGATCATCCATTTGCCGTTGACCATCCTCGCGGGGATGGCGGCAGGCGCGCTCTGGGCGGGAATCGTGGGGTATCTCAAAGCATATACGGGCGGGCACGAGGTCATCAACACAATCATGATGAATTACATCGCCCTCAATTCGATCTCGTTCCTGCTCAACGGTCCCATGAAAGACAAAAGCCCCACCAACGTGATCGCGCGCACTCCTGAAATTGCGGAAGGCGCGCGTCTTGCGCCCTTGTTCGACATTCCAGGGATTCGGGTGCACTGGGGGTTTATCCTTGCCCTGCTCGCCGCCTTCCTTGTCTGGTGGTTGCTCAACAAGACCACGTTGGGTTTTGAAATCCGCACGGTGGGCGCCAACCCCGACGCGGCAAAGTATGCCGGCATGAATGTCAAACGCATCATCGTCATCTCGATGGCGCTTTCCGGTCTGCTGGCGGGAATGGCAGGCACCTTTGAAGTCACCGGTTTGAACTACCGTCATGAACTCGGGTTCTCCATCGGTTATGGGTTCGATGCGATTGCCATCGCGCTTTTGGGCAAATCGCATCCGCTCGGCGTTGTGCTGGCATCCATCCTTTTCGCCGCCATGCGCAACGGTGCGACGCGGATGCAATTCCTCACCCAAATGCCCGTGGACCTAATTTCGATGCTTCAGGCGTTGATCCTGCTCTTCGTCGCGGCGGATGCCATCATCCGATATATCTATCGAATCAAATCCCAGGGCGAGCGGGTCGTACTCACCCGAGGCTGGGGAGGCTAGGAGACATTATGGAATGGAGACGGTTCGGGTTTGTTGCCCTAATCATTGTTGTGTTGTTCTCGGTGGTGGTCATGGTGGGCATTACCAAATCGCCCCCGATCCTTACGATCACGAGTATGCTGGCAACGACCATCGCCGTTGCCACACCGTTGACACTTGGCGCACTATCCGGCGTATTTTGCGAACGAGCGGGCGTGGTCAACATTGGCATCGAAGGCATGATGTTGACCTCCGCCTTCTTCGGCTGGCTTGGGGCAATTTATAGCTTTCATATCTACGAAAATGGTATTGGTCTCAGCATCGCCCTGGGTACCCTCATCGCCATTCTGACCGGCATGGTCATGGCTTCGTTGCTGGCGGTGTTGGCGGTCACCTTCAAAGTGGACCAGATCATCGGCGGCACGGTTATCAACATCCTTGCCATCGGGTTGACCGGCTTTCTTGACCGTCAGTTGTTTTTCGGCACCGGCAGTGTGTTCGGCGGGACCGTGCCCAATTCGCCGGGTGTGCTCCCAAACATCCACGTTCCGATCACGGAAATATTCTCGCCGCTTTGCGGGGCGTCCATAAACTGCATCGAAATCGTCACAGCCATCAATAAGGTATTCGATCAAAAACCGATAGCGATCAGCGCCATTCTGCTCGTATTCGTCGCGCATTATGTGCTTTTCTTCACCCGCTGGGGGTTACGCACCCGCGCGGTGGGCGAACACCCCAAAGCCGCGGATACGGTGGGGATCAATGTCGTCAAAATGCGCTATGCCAACGTCTTGATCGGCGGCGCGCTCGCCGGGCTGGCTGGCGCGTACTTCACCATCGAATCGGTGCCGTCCTTCGAACCGTTGCTCACGAACGGACGGGGTTTCATCTCGCTGGCGGCCATGATCTTCGGCAACTGGAGTCCCATCGGCTCGTGGGTGGCGGCGTTGGTGTTCGGCGCGTCGCAAGCGCTCAATATCAATATGCAACTCTTCCGTGATGTCATCCCGCCGGGCTGGGGGTTCCTCCAGCAATCCTACCTCGTAGGCTTGGTCCCCTACATTTTGACCATGATCATCCTGACCGGCATCATCGGCAAGACCACCCCGCCTGCCGCCGACGGCGTGCCGTACGACAAATAGGAGAATGAGACATGACCGACAACCCTGCAATCATTCTCGAAGCCAAAAGCATCACGAAAAAATTCCCCGGTGTGCTGGCAAATGACAATGTGAATTTCGACCTGCGTAAAGGCGAGATACATGCCTTGCTTGGCGAAAACGGCGCGGGCAAGTCCACGCTGATGAACATCCTTTACGGTTTGTATAAACCCGATTTCGGCACCGTGACCGTGGATGGGAACCCCATGGCGCTCAACTCTTCACGCGATGCAATCAAGCACGGCATCGGCATGGTGCACCAACATTTCATGCTGATCCCGGTTTTCACCGTCACAGAAAATATCATGTTGGGCGCCGAGACCGACCACCGCGCCGCGCCGAATGAAATGCCGCTCGTAAAATTGGACCGCGCGGAAGTGGCGCAAAAAGTCCGCGATTTATCGCATCAATACGGACTGGAGGTTGATCCCGACGCCATCGTGGGGAATCTACCCGTCGGCGTGCAACAACGCGTCGAGATCGTGAAAGCGTTATACCGCAAAGCGAACATCCTCATCCTCGATGAGCCAACGGCAGTCTTGACCCCTCAGGAAGCGGACGACCTCTTTCGTATCATGCATGAACTGACCGACAAAGGCGTTTCGATCGTGTTCATCACCCACAAACTGAAAGAGGTGTTGAAAGTCGCCGACCGCATCACGGTCATGCGCGCCGGGCGCGTGGTAGGAAGCGCCAATCCGAAGGAAAGCAACGAACAAAAACTTGCCGCCATGATGGTCGGTCGCGAAGTGATCCTCACCGTGCAAAAGAAACCCGCCGAACCCAAAGAGGATATTCTGGTGGTCGAAGATCTGCGCGTCAATGATGTGCGCGGGTTGGAAGCCGTTCGCGGCGTTTCGTTCACGGTTCGCGCGGGCGAAGTGCTCGGCGTGGCAGGTGTGCAGGGCAACGGTCAGACGGAATTAGCCGAAGCCCTGACCGGGTTACGCGCTAGCGAGGGCGGGCGCTTCTCGATCGGCGGGCATGACCTGACGGGGAAACCGCCCCGCATGATTACCGAAGCGGGTCTCGCCAACATACCGGAAGATCGCCAGCATCACGGTCTGGTGCTCGGGTATACCATTGCCGATAACATGGCGCTGTGCGATTATTACCGCCCGCCTTTTTCAAATGGCGTGGTCATTCAACAAGAGCAGGTGGATGGGAACGCGCGCGCGTTGATCAAGAATTACGATGTGCGCACACCGTCGCCCTACACCGCCGCCGGGAAACTTTCAGGCGGCAACCAGCAGAAGGTGATCGTGGCGCGCGAACTCAGCCGCCCGGTCAAACTGGTCATTGCTTCGCAACCCCCGCGCGGTTTGGATGTGGGTTCCAT
>CAYPCK010000353.1:0-3393 GCA_964409185.1 uncultured Anaerolinea sp.
CGGACGACCGACTCAAGAGTAAGAACAGCGGTCCGCCGTCGGCGGTCAAAACGCAGGGAAACCGCAGACGCGCGTAAGGTGAGCTAATCAACCACCCCCTCTCTTCGGCGCTGAAAATCTTGAAAATCTTTAGATGGTATAATCTCCGCCGTTATGCTTCAGGAACCTTCATCACAAAAATCACAAGTCTGCCCCACCTGCGGGACGCGCTTGAGCGAGAACGCGACGCGCTGTCTCGTGTGCGGAACGGAACTCACTTCCAAAGCCGCGACAAAAGCAAAGAAAACCGAAACCGTCGTGCAAGCCAGCCGCATGCCCGAAATCACGCTCAGCCTGCCTGCCGCGCTGGGCGCGATCATGGTCATCTTGTTGATCGCATCGGGCGCCGTCTATTTTCTTTTGTCTTCCGGTGCAACCGGCGCATCGCTCGTCACCCCGACCGCCGAAGGGACGACCACCGCCACCGCGACAATCACACCGACTGCAACGGAGTTGCCGACGGGCACAGCGATTCCCACTGAAACGCCACTGCCGCCATTCGATTACACGGTGCGCGATGGGGAAACCTGCGGGGTGATCGCCGCCTCCTTCAAGATCTCGGTGCAAAGCATCATCATCCTGAATCAATTATCGTCCGAGTGTTTTGTATCCGTCGGGCAAGTGCTGAAAATCCCCTACCCCACTGCCACCCCCGCGCCGCCGCCCACGGATATTCCCAACGAAGCCACGCAGACCTTCCAGGCGTGCGAAACAGCGCCCTACACTGTGCAGGCAAACGATACGCTTTCGACGATCTCACTTAACTACAACGTTCCGCAAGATGCGATCAAATTCTGGAATGGGTTATCCACCGACAACGTCTTCATCGGGCAAAACTTATTGATTCCGCTGTGCGCTCGATTTGCCACACCCGGCCCCACCCCCACCGCGACGTTACCGCCTCCCTACCCCGCGCCCAGCCTGCTTCTGCCAGCCAACGGAGCCGCGTTCACCCTCGCCAACGATGTAGTGACGTTGCAATGGGCGTCAGTGGGAACCCTTCGCGATAACGAAGCCTACCAGGTCATCATCGAAGATGTGACCACCGGCGAACTGCGCATCACCGACTATGTAACCGACACGAAATACATCGTGCCCACCACTTTCCGCCCGAACGATAACCTCGCGCACTTAATTCAATGGTGGGTGACCACCGTGCGGCAATAAAAATGACCTTCGTACGAAGGTCATTTTTTGATTCACTTTATCATGAACGAAACTTCGCCCGCGGTCACCCACGCCTGCGCGGTTTCTTCGATGGTCGCCCAGCGCACGAACGGGTATGCGTTCATTCTTTCTACAAAAGCCAATATCGCATTGACATCGTCCGTGGCGGACGTGGCGATCCGTAATATTTCGGGTTCGACCATGATTGTGAATCCGATCACGGGGTACGAATGTCCTCCGCTCTCAATCTGCGCGGCGAGCGATTCTGCATCCGCCAGCTGGTGACTGCCGCCGCCCAGTTTGATGAACGCTCCGTTCGGGTCATGCGCGTCGTATTGCGCGCTGCTCGTTGGGCGATACAGGCTCACCGAAAGGTCGTCGCACCCGTCGCGGTGACCGACACACATCACCCCTCCCCAGATCACGCGCGGACTCCACGACGTTCCCTCGTATGCGTAACTGGTTTGCAAGCCATCGAAATCCTCGATGCGAAAGCCGTTGACCACGCTTGTCGGCGCGACGCCCCACGAGGAGAGAATCGAAGCGGTTTTGGCATAATCGTTCGGGCTGTGCGTATGAATATCCCATTGCACACCCATCGCCGCCGAACGCTGGACGATCTCTTGCGCGTTCGTCGCTGACTCGAGCCAGCCGATATCACCTCCAATGGACCAGCGAATACCCGCGTCGCTGGTCTGTTGGAGGAAGGCAAGAAAGGCTTCGGCATCCGCGGGCCACGAATCGAATTTCGATTCGATGTGCATGGTGGCAGAGACGTAAAGCGTTGTTGCGGCGGCGGAAGGAGCGGGAGCAAGCGTAGGCGGCGATTCAACCGTCACGGCAGAGGCAGGCACACTTTGGGTCGGAGGCGCGGAGGGTACGGTCACACAGGCGGCGAGCAGGGATAGTCCGATGCACATCACAAGAATTTTTTTCATGGTTATGTTCCTCACTTCATCAATATTTCAAGAATCATGGGAATGTTGACCGACGTCACACGCGCCGACTGCGATGCCGCGTATCGAACCGTCGCTTCATACAACGACCACATCGCATCCTGTTCGGGTTGTGAGAGCAACGGCGCGGCGAGGGTTGGGTCCCAAGGCGGGCGTTTGCCACCATCCACATAAACCGTTAGCCACGCCGATTGTGCCGCGAAAAAATCATTATCGTGCATCTTCACGCCGACGAAATATGGCGCGACCCCACCGGATGCGCGCGCCTGTTCGAGCGCCGACTCAAAACCCGTCGCGGCATCCTGCCCGGTGTATTCGAATAATTTGTAATCGTAATGCTCGGGGCGAACAAACATTCCCTTTTTCAGGTCGCCGAGGTTCAATGCGCGTCCATGCACCACGGTCATTTGCGCGCCGAGGTCTTGAAAGACGCGCAGGATGGCGCTGTCAATCTGCGCCGAATCGGCGATGGAGGAGGCTGTGAACGGAGGATATCCCATCAGGCTGGTCACATATTGATAACCGCCCGGCTCGGTCGTGGTTTGACCGGTGACCGGATCCACCGCGTATGTTTCATAGCGTAGGATAGTTTGATATAGTTGATCCTCGGTCATGTTTTGCAGCCCATGCCAATCGTAATTATTCGCATAAGGCCGCGGCGCGCGATAGTGATACGAGACCGCGACGACGGGCGAAGTCCGCAGGCGCTCCAACAGATCGGGATATTGTTCCGCATAGACCTTCGCCATTACATCGGTGAGATAAATATCCACAGGCACGTTCAATTCTTCGTGCAGGTCAATGATTCGATTCAAGACAGCGGCGGATTGGGCGGGATAGGAAAAGTCCTGGACGTTGATCGAAAAGATGGCGTAATCTTCTGTTAAGGGAACGCTCGCTTCATCCTCAACAGATGGCTGGGTCGCCGTCGGAAGCGGGTCCGCCGCCGGAGGTTGTGTCGTCGCCTCAGAAACTTGATTCGGCGAAGAAACGCCGGCGCAGGCAGTGACAAAAACAAGCATGAATAACGCAATGATGGTTCGCTTCATGAAGTCTCCTTTATTGTCAATTCTACGAATTTGATTTACACAAATATTATCCGCATGTAAAATCCCTGTAACGAACAGAATCGAAAAGATGACCCATAATTTTGTTTGGCAACATCAACGTCCCGCAGATTGATACAACCGATTTCCAATCGCCGTTCGGGTCAGAGCGACTGAAGTCGCCA
>CAYPCK010000354.1:0-3386 GCA_964409185.1 uncultured Anaerolinea sp.
GCATCAAGCATAACTGTTTGTTGATTTTGAGAATGGCATGGACAGCGCGCTGTACGTCGGCGATGTCCGCCGCGCCGCTGGCGATGATCATCGGCTTGCCCTTCGACGCCATGTGTTCGAGCGCCTCGATCCAGTCAATTTCACCCGAGCCTGCCTTGAAGGCGGGGATGTATGGGTCAACGTGTTCAATGGAGTCGTAATCATACGGCGATGTGAAGAAGTGGATGCCGACCTTGTCGCATTCCTCTTTCAGGATGGGAGTCCAACTCTGCGAAACGGACGCCGCCGCGTACACCTCGGTCACGGACTTCTTCCACGTTGCCTGATGGCTGACCTTCGAGTCCATGTGAGTGAAGCCGTAATCCGAAACGATTCTTGGCGCCTGAAAATGCTGGAACTTTGCCGCATCTGCCCCCGCTTCCTTGGCAAGTTTGATGAGCATCTTCGCCCGATCCAGGTCTCCATCGTGGTTTGCGGCGATGTCAGCGATGAAATACGTCGGGTGATTGGGTCCGATCCATTGGTCTTGAATTTTGAAGTCCATGTTGTCCTCCGAAGGAAGCCTTGCCGTTTTTGTGACTTTTGGATAAAAACTGCAATGGAATTTTAGGAAGTTCGGCTATATAATAAGCACAAGACGCCATCAAGTCCGAAAACCGTGATGATGTCACGGAAACCCTTCAAGGGTAGCCCGCAAGGGCGTAGGGCTTGAGGCGTTTTTATTTTCTTGCGGGATTACGAAAATGAAAATGCCAAATCGAGAAATGGCGAGAACTTCGTGGCGTGGGTTGCTGTAAATTCACCAAGCCCGCCTTGCGGGCAATTACTTCTGCCAAGTTCACTTTTGCTCGTTTAGCGTTTGTTCGAGTGTGTGCCCCATTCATCTCATACCCGATTGCACCCATCAAAATATCAGCAACCTGAATAAAATCGCTACCTTTTGAATTTAAACCCTGAATATTACGAATTGGCTTATTATCCAGCCCATATTTCTTTTTCAGTCCGTTATTCAAAATAGCACAAAGAGTGGACAGTTTATATTTCGATGTTGTGCGCTGGTCGAGATGAACAATACATTGGTCCGTTGGAGTGAGATAGTCCCCAAAACTGTGCAACAAAAACTGATACATCAGTTTATAAAAACCGAGTTCAGAATCGTTTTTATTATATTTCCTGTGATCCATCTCCTGGGTGTCAACTACAATCGCTTTGAAGTGAAACGAACGACTTAGGCTGAAAAATAAATCCATCAACGCAATATATTCAGAGATTTTCTGATCGGAAACCTTCGTCCATTTGAACTCAGCCCACATATTATGGCTCTGCCGAAATAACAGCATTGCTTTTTGAAAGGCTTCTTCATTTTCACGGACGGTGATTAATCCGCCAAGTACCATGTAACGGTCTGCGGTCTGACGGCTCTCGTCACAATATATATTCAAGAAGCGTTCAACTGGAGTATTCATTCTGCTTGTCTTCTCACAATTTTACTGCGTTCGCAATGCGACAAAGTATCCTGTTTTGACCAAATATTATTTTGCCCGTTGGGATTTCATCTCCCAATCCTCCCCAAATGCGTATTCTGGAAAGCATCCTCGTGTTTCAAGCCGTAGCCGAACACGCGGTCGAGGCTGGAGTGACCGAGCAGGATCGTACCTGCGAACATCAACCACGGGATGGAGAGCGCGGCGCCCAGCGCGTACAGGGCGACGGAAACTCCCTTATGGTGAATCAGGTTATACGTCCACGCGCCGAAGCGGGGATTTGCCAAATAGCCGATCATGCTCAAATCGGGAGCAAAAAACCACAGGGCGTACCATCCCCACCCGTAATCCAATCCAGAAAAAAGAAAAAGGGCAAAGCCGAACAAAAAGAGTTCTTCGAGTTTGAGCAGGTTTTTCATGTGTTCTCCTGTGGGATGGAATTAATTCCGTTCTACTGTTGATAACCCCAGATTTTCTGTGGATAACCCTGTTGGAACTGTGTATAAAACCCGTCCAAGCCAGCGGAGAATGAGGGGATTTCGCGCCCCAAATCTGTGGATAACTTGTGGACAGACAGCCATAAATTGTGGGATCGTTTGGCGGTCAGCCCCGACCTTTCGACTGATTGCGGCTCAATGAGGCTTTCTCTCAGCCCGAACTTGCGCGCCACCTCGACCCCGAACTGATACTTGCTCATCGCCTGCGCGCCGACAACGTGATACAAGCCGTGCAGGTTTTTTTCGAGCATCTCGACGAGTATGCGACCGAGATGGTTGACCCACATTGGGCAGAAGATGACATCGGTGAAGCCATTGACGTTCTTGCCTTCGCTCAGGTTGTTGACGAAGAATTCGCCGAGACTGCGCCGTCCACTCAGACTCCACCCGAAGAAGTTGACGCGCGCGATGACGGCTTGTGGATTTGCTTCAAGCACTGCATATTCGCCATCGAGTTTGGTTTGTGAGTACACGCCCTGCGGATTGGGTGTGTCTTCTTCGGAATACGAACCCTCTTTTGTGCCGTCGAAAACCGCGTCGGTGGAGAGGTGAACGAACTTGATTTTGCGTTTCGCGCAGATCGTTGCCAGCTCGGCAGGCAGATCGGCATTGAGAAGTTTCGCCTGGGCAGGATCCTTCTCGCATTCTTCGAGGTTTGCCAGCGCCGCGCAGTTAATAAGCCAGTTGGGCTTCACCTCTTTGAGGATGGAACTGAACTCTTTCGGTTGAAGAAAATCCGTTTTCACCACTCGAAACGGAGCAGACTTAAGCTTGCCGCGGTCAACACCGATGACTTCATGCCCGCGCATGGCTTCGAGTGCGAGGTTGATTCCGAGTAGTCCACTGGCACCGGTTAGGAGAAGTTTCATTTCGTTTGGCATGTCACCCTGAGGGAGCGGTAGCGACCGAAGGGTCTCGAATGTCATCGTAGAGATTCTTCGCTTCGCTCAGAATGACATCATCCTTCCAGTTTTCCCTGCTTGAACAATTCCTCAAACGGCTCCACAAACTTCTTGATGCCTTCAATATCCAGCCATTCGGAGTTGTTGTCGCTGGTGTAGGTGAATCCTTCGGGGAGGGGTTTGCCTTTGTCCTTCCACGAGTATCCGAACCACGTCGCTTCGGCGGGTTGGATGACGTACATCCTGTCGAGTTCGATGGTGTGACGGGCTTCATCGTCGGAGATCAGGTCTTCGTGCAATTTTTCGCCAGGCCGGATACCGATGATATTAATCCTTGCGTTCGGCACAATGGCTCTCGCGAGGTCAATCACTTTCGTGCTGGGAATCTTCGGCACGAACACTTCCCCTCCCTCCATCTGCTCAATGCACTCGATGACAAACTTGACTCCCTGCTCCAGCGACAGCCAGAAGCGGGTCATGCGTTCATCCGTGATGGTGACCGT
>CAYPCK010000355.1:0-3383 GCA_964409185.1 uncultured Anaerolinea sp.
CGCCGTCGAGTACTTCGTCAGCTACTACGACTACTACCAGCCGGAGGCGTACGTCCCCCAGACGGACACGTACATCGAGAAGGACACGGCGATCAACGAGGAGGTCGAACGCTTGCGCCTTGCCGCAACCACGGCGTTGATGTCCCGCCGGGATGTGATTATTGTCGCGTCGGTTTCCTGCATCTATGGCTTGGGTTCGCCGGAGGAGTTCGGCAAAGGGACGGTGACGCTCAAAGTGGGCGAGTTATACCGCCGCAATGCCCTGCTCCGCCAATTGATCGAAAGCCAGTACCAGCGCAACGACATGGACTTGAAGCCCGGCACCTTCCGCGTGCGCGGCGACAATCTCGAGATCATCCCCGCCTACGAGGACAAGCGCGGGTATCGCATCTCGTTCTTCGGGGACGAGGTGGAACGCATCCTGCAACTCAATCCCGTGACCGGTGAAGTGTTCGCGGAGCCGAACGAAGTTTCGATCTACCCTGCCAAGCAATACCTCACCGCCGCCGACAAAATGAAAGACGCCATCGCCGATATTGAAACCGAGTTGGAGGAGCGTCTGAAAATCTTCAAAGAAGCCGGCAAGCACCTCGAAGCGCAACGACTCGAACAACGCGCTCGTTACGACTTGGAAATGCTGAAAGAGGTCGGTTATTGTTCGGGCATCGAGAACTATTCCCGTCACCTCGACCGCCGCGCCGCCGGCACCCACCCGTGGACGATGATTGACTTTCTACCGAGCGATTACCTGCTCGTGATCGACGAGAGTCACATGACCGTGCCGCAGATCCGCGGTATGTACAACGGCGATAAAGCGCGAAAGGAAACGCTGGTCGAATACGGTTTCCGCCTGCCCAGCGCGATGGATAATCGCCCGTTGAAATTCGACGAGTTCGAAGAGGTAATGGGTAACACCATCGACACGTCCGCCACGCCGGGACCGTATGAGTTGCAACACGCCGAACAGGTCGTCGAGCAGATCATCCGCCCGACGGGACTCGTGGACCCGCAGGTGGAGGTACGTCCCACCAAAGGGCAGGTGGACGATCTCATCGGCGAGATCAGGCAGAGGGTCGAACGAGGCGAGCGCGTTCTGGTCACCACGCTCACCAAGCGGATGTCTGAAGACTTATCCGAATATTTACAGGAGTTGGGGATGAAAGTCCACTACCTGCACTCGGAAGTGGAGACGCTCGAACGCGTGGGCATCCTGCGCGATTTGCGTTTGGGTGTATTCGATGTGTTAGTGGGAATCAACTTGTTGCGCGAAGGCTTGGACTTACCGGAAGTATCTCTGGTCGGGATTTTGGATGCAGATAAAGAAGGTTTCCTGCGTTCGGAAACGTCGCTCATTCAAACCATCGGTCGCGCGGCGCGGCATGTGAACGGACGCGTAATCATGTATGCCGACAAGATGACCGACTCGATGAAGCGCGCCATTGACGAGACCACCCGTCGTCGCGCCAAGCAGGTGAAATACAACGAAGAGAACAGTATCGTGCCGATCAGCATTCACAAGGCGATTCGCGACCTGACCGCGGAATTTTCAGAGAAGGCTGTCGGCGAGATGCGGGGCGAGTATAAAGTCAAAGAAAAGGGGAACCTGCCGCGCAATGAACTGAAACAGATCATTCACGAGATGGAAAAGCAGATGAAAGAGGCGGCGAAAAACCTCGAGTTCGAGCGCGCCGCCGCCTTGCGCGATGAGTTGTACGACTTGAAGAGTTTACTTGCAGAGGATGAAGGCTTAAAGCCGTGGGAGCGGATCAAGTTGCTGGCTGGGGAGGAGTAATTTATCAAGACCCGACAGGTTTCAGAGACCTGTCGGGTCCTTCTCAACTACAACTCAAATGTAAACATCACCGCATCGGGTCGCTCTTTGATTCCGCCCGCAGATTTGTACAACCCCATCGCCGCTGCATTGTCCCGTTCGGTGAGCACCCACGCCTCTTTGCACGCTGAGCGCTTTGCCTCTTCCAGCATGCTCTGCATCAACGCTTTACCGATTCCCTGACCCTGATGAGTCGGCGCGACACCCACCTCGTTGATCCATAGTTCAGGAGCGGGTTTGTCGGGGTGAATATAGATCACCGCGCTCACGAAACCGACGACAACATCGTTGTCCAATGCAACGACCAGCCGATGGCGCGGGTCGTTGAGAAATTCGCGCGCCGATGATTCGACGAGCGGATCGTCGAACACATCCTCGGCGACATTCGAGAGGGTGTGGAGATCGTTTGATGCCAGAAGTTTGATTTCGACCATCGGTTTGCTACTTCCCAATCGCCTCCTCGATGACCGAGTCGATCCCCTTCGGGAAACCCACGCCGTGACGCTCCTCATCCGCGAGATAGACAAGTGCGTGCTCTGGGTGACCTGGAATCCATGCTTCGTATTTGGCAGACCAGAGCAACAAGTGCGCTTCCAGGTCGAATAACTGTGACGCCAGCCGCCCAGAGAGTGAATCGTCCAGCCGCTGGGCTTTGAAATAGGTGTCATTCTTCAGCCATTTCGCCATTGCCTCGTTGGTCGGCTTCAGGGAATGCACGGTGATGCTTTGTATGAGGGAATGGAGTTCTTTTTCCGTAGGAGAGAATTTCTTGTACGCTGCGGTAAACCGCTTCTCGACCCCGCCTTCGTTTGGAAGATTCGGTTGATTCTTCGCGATCAAGGCATCCAAACGACTTCTGAGTTCATGCTGAATCAAGTAACTGGTCTTCCCTGCCTTGAGCAGGCAATGCAGTTCGACCAGTCGGGCGCGCTGCTCATTCCGTGCGTTCCGGTAGGAGTTCCAAGCCTCGACGATGAGTTTCCCAACATAACCGAGGGAGGCGAGAACGGCGCCGATCAGCGCCGCGCCAAGCCATTCAGGAAATTGCGCAATCTGATCCATTACATGCCTCCTCAAAAAAACTTCCGAAGCCTTGAAGACTTCGGAAGTTTACCATCCTTACTTTTTCTCCGCTACCAGCACCGCGTCGGCGGTCGTACCGTCGGGGAAGGTGATCACATAGGTGGTATTGATCTGTCCATTGCCGACCACGCCTGTGTAGGTCAACAACGGAACCATGCCAGCCGCCACGTTCTTGAATTCACCGGTGATGTTGCCGTCGCCGTCAATCAGCACATTCATTTCGCCGAAGTGCGCGTCGTTCCCGGTGATGCGCGCGAAATACTCGTCGTAAGTGGCGTAAATAGTCGCGGGTGGCGGGTCGCCCAAACCGAGATAGTCCCCGCCCATATCCAGTGTGAGCGCGATCTTTTTGTTTGGCTCATCCACCACAAAATCGAACGTGGCGGGACCCGTCGCGCCTGTTTTTGAATTTGTCCACGAGCCTTCATAATGCCCCGCAAATTTGAACACATCCAGCGGAGTGGCGTTC
>CAYPCK010000356.1:0-3342 GCA_964409185.1 uncultured Anaerolinea sp.
ATTTGGGTCACCGACGCGCCGCAGGAAGTACAAGTGGAACGGTTAATGCGCAAACGCAACCTCACCCGCGAGGAAGCCCTGCAACGGATCAACGCCCAGGCGCCGCAAAAGGATAAACTCGCCTCGGCAACGGTCATCGTTCGGAACACCGGCTCGTACGACGACCTATGGAAGCAGGTGACCGCGGAGTGGAAACGCTTCGCGCCGAAGCCGGAAACGGGTCCGCTTCCCTCGTCCGATAGCCAGCCCGGAACGTACGTGCTGCTGAGGGGCCGCCCGCGCGACGCGCAAAAGATCGCCGAGTTCATCTCGCGCATGAGCAAGGGACGCCGCGCCATGCGCGCCGACGACGTGATGGAAGCCTTCGGCGAAAAAGCCTTTCTCATGCTGTTCAGCGGAAGCGAACTGGTGGGCGTGGCAGGCTGGCAGGTGGAAAATCTTGTGGCGCGCACCGACGATCTTTTCATCGCTCCCACTGTTTCAGCAGAGAAAGCCCTGCCGCTCCTCCTCAACGAAGTGGAGGAAGCCTCGAACGCTTTGCAGTGCGAAGCCTCGCTGGTCTTTCCACCCGTGGAACTGGTCGGCGTTGACGCGATCTGGCAACAACTTGCCTACACCCGCCGCACGCCGGAAGCGCTAGGCTCGCAAGTGTGGACAGAAGCCGCCGTCGAATCGATGCCGGCCGGGGCGGCGTTATTCTTCAAACAACTGCGGGCTGACCGCGTCTTGCGACCCATTTAACAGCCGTAATTGGTCATTTGGAATTTCGAGGGCGGATACTTCAACCCATGCCAGCGCGTCTCGTTTCGCGCTGGTCATCTATTTACCAATCCCCAATTACGAATTACACTTCCGCCGATGGCGAATTTCTTCGATAACGTCTTTTTCATCTTCGAGCGTCTCAACTGGCTCAGCCTGCTCGATATTTTGCTGGTCGCGTTGATTTTTTTCGCGTTGCTCTACACCCTGCGCGATACGCAAGCCATGGTGTTGCTGCGCGGCGCGATCTTCCTCGTCGTTGCGTTGATCCTGCTGACTTCGTTATTCGAACTGCCCGCCTTTTCGTGGCTGGTGCAAAACACGTTGCCGGCGTTGTTGCTCGCCATCCCGGTCATCTTCGCTCCGGAGATTCGCCGCGCGCTCGAACGGCTGGGACGGGCTGGCACATTCGTCACCGGCGCGGGAACGCCGCAACAAGCCGATATTGTGAAAGTCATCCATGCGGTGGCCGAGGCGGCGCGACGACTTTCGGCGCGGCAACATGGAGCGCTCATCGTCCTGCAACGCGCCGACAGTCTCGCCCAATTTGCCGAAACCGGCGTGCAGTTACACGCCCAAGTCACCCCGGAACTGCTCCTGCAGATCTTTTACCCCGATACGCCTCTGCACGATGGGGGCGTCATTATCGTTGATGGGAAGGTCGTGGCGGCGGCGTGCGTCATGCCGCTCTCTGCCAGCGGAATCCTTACGCGCAACCCGGAGCGTCAGATGGGCTTGCGGCATCGCGCCGCGCTCGGCTCCTCCGAGGTCAGCGATGCGATCTCAGTCGTCGTGTCGGAACAAAGCGGCTCCATTTCCATCGCGCACGCCGGGCGCATGATCCGGCGCATAGATCCGGAGCGACTCGAAAATATCCTCACTGCGTTCTACCAGACCGACGCATCCACCCCGCGCAAGATCTGGTTTCAGCGCTTTTTCCGGAAGGACAAGTAAATGCGCTGGCTCGCCTCGAACATTCGCACAATCATTCTGGCGCTCGCGCTTGCCGTGGCGGTCTGGATCTCGGCGGTCACCGCCGCCGACCCGGATGAAATTCGCTCGCCCATCGCCGTGCCGCTTGAGATCATTGGACAGAACCCGTCGTTGATCATCACCAGCGAACTTCCCTCCACGGTGGAGGTGACCTTGCGCGCGCCGCGCTCGGTCTGGGAACAGATCACCGCGCAGGAGAATTCCATTCGCGCGGTCTTGGATATTTCGAATCTCGAGGCGGGCGAACATACCGCGGACATCGCGATTCAGATCGCGGTGCGCCCGACGCAACTCGTTCTTTCGAATCCTGCGTCTGTTTCGCTTACCCTCGAGCGACTCGCCGCCCGCACCCTGCCCGTTGACCTGTCCCTGAGCGGACAGCCGGCGGTGGGGTATCAGGCTGGAGATCCGGAGATCGACGCGGAGACGGTGGTGATCTCCGGTCCTGAGTCGCTTGTCGAACAGGTCGAGCGCGCGCGCATCCTGATGAGTTTTGCCAGCACCCGCGAAAGCATTGACCAGGCGGTGCCGGTCCTGCCGCTTGATTCGCAGAACGGACTGGTGGAAGGCGTGACCGTCAGCCCGGAGACCATTCACCTGACGATCCCGGTCAGCCAGCAGGGCGGGTTCCGCGATGTGGCGGTGAAGGTGGTGGTGAGTGGGCAGGTGGCGGCGGGGTATCGGCTCGAAAATATTTCGGTGTTCCCGCCGGTCATCACCGTGTTTGCTTCCGACCCTGAACTGGTGAACGCTCTGCCCGGCGTGATCGAGACCGAAGCGCTCGACCTGCAGGATGCAAAAGAGAATATCTCCACGCGGCTTGCGCTGACCTTGCCGGAGAACATCAGCATCGTCGGCGCGCAGACGGTGCAGGTGACCGTCGGGGTTTCGCCGATCCAGACCAGTGTGACCCTGCTGAATCAACCCATCAACGTGACCGGGTTGGGCGAAGGGCTTGCCGCGCACGCTTCCCCGCAGACGGTGGATGTCATCATCTCTGGTCCGTTGCCGGTGCTCGATGCGCTCACCCCACAGGACATCACCGTCAACATTGACGTGACCGGGCTGGAAGCAGGCACCTACCAACTCTCGCCAGCCATCGAGATTCTCATCGAGAACGTGCTGGTCGAATCCATTTTGCCCGGGACGATCGAAGTGGTAATATCCGTACCCAGTACCGGGACGCCCAGTCCGTAATATTGCGTACTACGTATTGCGTCCTTTGTGATACGCCATACGCAGTACGTAGTCGTTGGCTCATCCTCAGCAATCAAAGACTTCAAGCATCAATCGTCAATCGTCAATCGGAAATCATACATGCCCAAACCAATCGTCGCCCTCGTTGGCAGACCCAACGTCGGAAAATCAACCCTTTTCAACCGCCTCGTCGGCGAACGCATGGCGATCGTGGACGATACGCCCGGCACCACGCGCGACCGCCTGTTCGGCGAAGCCGAATGGAACGGACGCGCCTTCCTTGTGGTGGACACCGGCGGCATCGACCCGTCTCACGGCGGAAAAACTCCGCTGTCCATTGGCTCCGCCGATTTCATCGAGGACATCCGCGCGCAGGCGCAAGCCGCCATCGCC
>CAYPCK010000357.1:0-3339 GCA_964409185.1 uncultured Anaerolinea sp.
TGGCGAAGGCGAGATTCTTCAAGCCGAGATTGCGCGACGAGGGGTCAACGATGAATTCGGCGAGCATCGTGTCGAAGGTGAGCGGCGACACCGTCAGCCCGTGTTGTGCCAGCACGATGTAATCGTATTTCGCGTTGTGCGCGACCTTGCCGATTTTCGGGTTCGTCAGCGGCGCTGCGAGCGCGGCGATCACCTTTTTCAACGGCAGGTTCCTCCCCGCATTGTGCCCCGTCGGAATGTAATATCCCTCGCCTTCGACGATGGCGAGTGAGATGCCGACGATCTCGGCGCGCATTTCCTCCGTTGACGTGGTCTCGGTATCGAACGAAATGACCTTCGCCTTGTTCAACGTTTTTACGAGTTCATCCAGTTTTTTATCCGAATCGACAATGTGAACTGTGACAGTTGAATCGACTTTCGGCGTTACAACCACTGGCGGTTCGTTCGCAAACATGGACATCTGCCTGCCCGCCTTTGACGCGGGTGCGGAGGAAGTTGATGTCGGCTGCCCGGTCAGTTTTTCGAGCGTTTTCAACAGCGAGCGGAATTCCAACTCGGTGAAGAACGCCTGAATCGCGGGGATGTTCAAATCGCGCGCCTTGGCGTGTTCCAGATTTAATTGAATGTCCAGGTCGGTTTTGATCCGCGCGAGGTCGCGGCTGAGGTAGGCGTTGGCTTTATTCGCTTCGAGTTTGGTCTTCCAGCGCGGTTCCACTTTCTCGATGTTCTCGTAGATCCCATCCAGCGTTTTGAATTTTTCGAGCAGGGCAATGGCGGTCTTTTCACCGATCCCCGCCACGCCGGGGATGTTGTCCGATTTATCGCCGACGAGCGCCTTGTAATCCACAACCTGTTTCGGGGGCACGCCGAGTTTTTTGACGACATCCTCATCCTTGATGTAGGTCTGGTCGTCGCCCGCGAGGTAGACCGCGGTGCGCTTGTCCACGAGCTGCAGAAGGTCGCGGTCGCCGGTGACGATTCTGACGCCGAGTCCCTGCCCGGCGGCGACGCGCGCCACGCTCCCCAGCACGTCGTCCGCTTCGTAGCCCTCCATCTCGAGGCGCGGAATGTTGAACGCGTCCACCATTTGTCGGATGCGCTCGATCTGCGGGCGCAAATCATCGGGCATCTTCTCGCGCGTGCCTTTGTACTCGGGGAAGATCGCATCGCGGAAGGTCTTGCCCACGTCGAACGCGACGGCGAGATATTCCGGCTGTTCCTGCTCGATGATGCGGAGCAGTTCGCGGGCAAATCCGTAAATGCCCGCGGTGGGCTCGCCTTTGGAGGTTTGCCAGCGCTGGCTCCCGCCGACAGCGGTGAGGGCGAAGTACATGCGGTAGGCGAGCGCGTGTCCGTCAATGAGGGTGAGGGTGGGGGGCATGTTTGGTAAATGGTAATTGGTAATTTGAGGATCAGAGAATTAGAGGAATGGAGGCTAAAGATTGGAGACTCTGTTGATCTAGACTTATTCCGTTTGCGGGAATAATCCCGAAGGGATGGGAGGATGATAGAATTAGCAAAATACAAATCTCAAATCCCGAAGGGATGACATAGCCGTTGCAAAGTTGGTTGATCTCCTATTGGAATGACCACGCGGTAAAAACGAAAACGCAGAGCGATTATACTCTGCGCCTGTCATTTTTAGAACACAATTTCCATTATTGGGCGTGCGACTTTTTCTTATTCGCGAAGATTAGCGTAGATTTGCGGATCATTTCCTCGGCGGTTCGGAGTAGCCCTGCCGCGTGCGGGTGTCTTTGATGTAGTTCTTCACCAGTTGCGGGGGATGCGGTTGCGTGCCGCCCATGATCAGGTAGCCCGGCGCCCAGAAATCGCCCGAGGGGTTTTCTTTTTTCAAGCGCGGGAATTCGGTAAAGATCTTTTCGGATAACTGCTGGCGCATGATGCGCATCAGGTAGCCGGGCGAAGACGACGGCGGCACGTTCACCACCCACTGCATGTACTCCGGACGCACGGCGAGATATTCCAGCCGCCAGCCAAAGGCGATGCAGATCTGCGGCAGCCATTCCGAGAGCCGGTCCGAAATATCGCCGGTCAGGTAATGCGAACTGAAGCGCGGCAACAGCAGGCAGGCATACGGCAGGTTGTACAAGCCGGGCGTGAGCGGTTCGAGCATCACGCGGCTCGCCACCTCGGTGATCGAGTGCGGGCGGGTCTCGTCCAGTTCGCCGGGCATGGGCTGGCGCATCGGCGTTTGCGGGCGCGGCGCCGATTTGGACGGCATGGTCGCGTTGAGATCACGCGCAACATGTTCCACCGTTTCTTCGAGGTTTTGGTTCGGCGCGAGCAATTCATCGACGCGCACGACGGGCGAACTCTCGCGGCTGTAGTGATGCGATTTGATCGGGGTGGAAGGGCGGGTCTCGAACGGCAGGTCCGGCGTGACCGGGTAAACTTTCGGTTCTGGGGTGGGGGAGGGGATGTCGGACAGGATATCCGAAATAGATGGGATTTGCTCTTCTTCCGCGCCTTCATCCAGATACTGGGTCGGCGCATCGAACGAAGCGGAAGGCTGGTTCGGCATGGGTGGCGCATCCACCGCCTCGACCTCTGAAAGCGAGAGCGAATCGGCTAACCTGCCGGCCTGCGAGCGGATGGTGCTGAAGGGGGTTTCCGCGTCGAAGACGAGAGCCAGCACCACATCGTCGGCGAGGCGGGTGGCATAGAGCATGTGCTCGGCGCGCGTGGCTTCAAGTCGGATGAAGCGCAGGAGGTCGCTCCCTTTTTGACCTTCCCAGCGGCGGGTGACGGTGACGGCGATCTCGTTGGCGGCTTCTTGAGCAAGCCCGCCGGCATACGACCACAGCGCGTTGCCGCGGGTGATGAGGGCGGCTTGCGCGGCGGATTCCAGCGTGAGGCGGGTGAGGTGCTGGGCGGCTTTGCTCACATCGCGCAACCACGGGAGCGGGGAATCGCCCGTTTGCACCGGTCGCGCCGATGAGGAGAGGGGGGTGGAGTTCTGGTTGAGCATGGAAGCGCTTGGTCTTCCGCGGGGAAGGACGGGATGCCGCGTTCGACGTTTAGAGTGTATCACGGGGAAGGGTTGCCTGCAAGCGGCGCGATGGGGGGAGCCTTACGGTTGTGTTGGGAGATTGGCGATTTTCGATGCTTCGACAGGCTCAGCACAAGTTTGCGATTGGCAGGTTTGCGCGGGTTGGAGGTGGGGATCACGCGGTTGTCCCTTACGGGATGGGGATAGGCGTAGGCGGCTCCCCGCGGACTGGGATACACTGCCATACGGCTCGTACGCGCTCGCCAGCGTGATCTCGCCCGCCGCCGGTCGGCGCTCGCCGTCTGATGGACCACGCCGGAATTATC
>CAYPCK010000358.1:0-3318 GCA_964409185.1 uncultured Anaerolinea sp.
GTCGGTGAGCATGGCGAGCGTGTACAGCGCCATTTCAACTGTAAGATGTTCGCGCGCATGCTGGTGATGGGTGAATAACACTTCGGCTTCGGCTTCGTCGGTGGCAACGTTGTCCGAAATTTTCCCCGCCCAGATGGTGCGCCCTTCATACGATGTGCCGATGCTGAACAGGTCGAAGATTGCGCCGTGGTCGGCTTCGGCTTGCTGAAGCACCGCCACCATTTCGTTGTAATCGTGATACGCCGAATCAGCCGGCGGAAAGGCAAGGATGATCGCCTGCTGTTCGGTGGGTTGGGCGAGCTGGAGATTGAACCTGCGTTCGATCGCGGCCTTCTCCTCCTCGGACGCTTCGATCAGCACATAGTCATGCCCCACCTCGAGGATCAACGCGCCGGTCGAGGCGATGTACGTGCGTTGTTTGACGGTCAACACATTGGGGACGTAGTAGACCAGCGTGCCATCCCCTTCGCTTTGGGCGACGGCGGGCGACGACATGGTCAGGCTCAGGAACATGACAGCCAGCATGGAAACATGAATCAACTTTCGGATGTTGAACATAACATTCTCCTTTTTTTCCTCAGGCATTTGTTGGAGACGATAACGTGCAAAGCGCCGGCGCGATGATGTATCCCTTGTGATGACCTCCTTTTTGCTACCGGTAAAAATCAACCCAATGCAGTTCGAACAACGTCCCCGCTCCTTGCAAGAACGTTTCAGGGAGGACGATCTCGAAGTATCCCTCTTCGAGGGGCAGGGATGCGGATTCAGGAACGGTGCGGATATCGAGCCAGAGCGGATGGACCAACAGGATGGGAATCTCGCCATCGGACGAGACGATTCGCTGGCTGACGGGGAAGCCTGCCCCGCCCGTGGACAGCGACGCGCCCACCGTCGCCTCGCCCGAAACGACGCGGAATTCCTCCAGCCCGCGCAGGTGGAGTCGGACGGTGAGGGTGCGCGGCATCGTCCCCGCGATCAGGTCAAACGTTGCGGAGCCGATGCCAAAGTCGCTTTGAATGTCAATGATGGTTAGGGAATCTTCTGCGAGGATGGCGATCGCGTCTTCTGCATTTGATGCCCGCACGCGGAATTCCGGCGCCTCGCTTTGCGCATCGGCGGTCTGGCTGGCGCAGGAAGCAAGGAACAGAAGCAGTAGCAGACTTGTGTGGGCGACAATCTGTTTCATGGACGTTTTTCAATTGAATCGGATAAAACTGGTAGGGATATTATAGCGGGTGGGTGGTTGTTTTTCAATGAGGAAAATGCTTCATAGCGATCTGCCCGGCGGTAATTCAATGATGAAACTTGCGCCGTTGCCCAATTCGCTTTGCGCTTCGATCCTCCCGCCGTGCGCGTGGATGAGTTGCCGCGTGATCGCCAGCCCCAGCCCGCTGTGATGCGCGCGCTCGCCGCGCGATTTATCGCCGCGCCAGAAACGGTCGAAGATGAAGGGCAGGTCGGAGGGAGGAATGCCGGAGCCGGTGTCGCTGACTGTAATTCGTATTGCGTACTGCGGATCTGGCGCAGACTCGGCGCGGATGGAAACCTCCCCGCCGCGAGGCGTATGGCGCAGGGCATTTGAGATTAAATTCGAGAGGACTTGATTAAGCCGGTCATAGTCGGCAGTGACTTGTTGATTCGCGTCGGCGAGGTGGGTTGTCAACTTGATCCCCTGTGAGGTGGCTTGGGAGGAGAAACTCGACGTGAGGTCCGCGATCAGGTTGGAGAGCAGGAATAAAGTGGGATGAAGCGGGAGTTGTCCCGTCTCGGCGAGGGAGAGGGTTTGCAGGTCGTTCACGAGGCGGGTGAGCAGGCGGGTTTCGTCCAGCGTGTTGCTGATATGTTCGGGCGTCGGCTGATACACGCCGTCTTGAATGCCTTCGAGGTTGCCCTGAATGATGTGCAGCGGCGTGCGCAGTTCGTGGGCGATGTCGGCGGTGAGGTTGCGGCGTTGTTGCCCGGCGCGTTCGAGTTCGCCGACCATCTTGTTGAATCGTTTGAACAGGTCGCTGTACATATCGGAATGATTGTCAGGCACCCGTACCGAGAGATTGCCGGCTTCGACGGCGTTGATGGCGTCGAAGAGTTGTTCGAGTGGTCGGGCATACCGAACATAGAGGTTGAAGATAATAAAGACAGCCAGCGCCACGAAGAGGACCGGCGCGCCGCATACGAGTAGCCAAATGTTTCTGACACCCGTGTATTCTGAAAACAGGAAATAGAGAAGCGCCGCGATGCCGCCCACGAAAAGGATGGCGGAAATGATGAAAAAGATGACGAACGGAATAAAACGATATGAGCGGCGTTGGTTTTCAGGAGGGGTGGACATTGAGAGGAATGTGGAAAGAAGAAAGATGAAAGAGTTATTCGATGAACCGATAGCCGATGCCATAGACCGTTTCGATCATGGACGCGCCCGAGGCGGCTTCGAGTTTCCTTCTCAAATTTTTGATGTGCGAATCGACACTGCGATCCACGCTGGAGGCGGTTCCGTGCAGGTCCTCGAGTAGTTGCTCGCGGGTGAGGGTTTGACCCGGGCGCGAGGCGAGCCGTTGCAGGAGTTTGAATTCATTCGGCGTCAGTTTGAGCGGACTGCCGTCGAATGTCACCATATATTTTTCCAAATCGATTTCCAGATTCCCAGCGCGGATAATGCTCGGGGCTTTAATTTCACCGCGGGTTCTTCGCAAGAGCGCCCGCACGCGCGCCACCAACGCGCGGACGGAGAACGGCTTGGTGATGTAATCGTCCGCGCCGATCTCGAGTCCGGTCACCTGGTCAATCTCCTCCGAGAGGGCGGTGAGCATGATGATGGGCACGTCGCTATCGCGGCGCAGGACGCGGCAGACTTCGCGCCCGTCAATTTGGGGGAGCATCAGGTCGAGCACGATGAGATCCGGCTTCTCACGGCGGGCAGTGGTAATGGCAGATTGACCGTCGGCGGCGGTGAGGACGCGGAATCCGTTCTTTTCCAGGTAGTCCCGCGCGAGGCGGGTGATCTTGGGTTCGTCATCTACAACCAGGATGAGGGGCGGCATGGGAGGAGTATAAGGGATGAAGGATGAAGGTGGAAGGAGGAAGGAAAGATGAAAGATTAGGACGTACGCAACTTGAAGTTTATTAGCCGCGAATTAATAAGTGACCTTACACACTCTTGCTCAAGGGCGGTCTGTGACCGCTGTGTTTTGCAGATTACTTCGCAGGGTCACAGACCCTGCGAGAGCCTACACTGCGTAAGGTGAGTTAATAATAAATTCGGGTCAATTATTCCGATTAACCAAAATTGGTTAATTTTTCACGTGTGTCATGCTGAGCGAA
>CAYPCK010000359.1:0-3314 GCA_964409185.1 uncultured Anaerolinea sp.
CCAGCCGAACGTCAGCGCGAGCGAGGCGAGTTGGGATACATCATCTTTGAGAAATTTTCGAATCCCCAACAACAATCCGAAACTAAAAAGCATCCATGTCGGTTCCGTCAGCGTTGTGGCGAGCATGAACGGAATATAACGAATGGGCATGTCGTCCGCGCGGAAGATTTCGCCGTTGAACAGAACCGCAAGTTGGGTCGGGTTGTCGGACATAAAGCGAAGCGTTTCGACGAAGCGCCCGATGGGATTTTCCCAAAGATAGGGCCAGGTGAGGAGCATCACTGCAATGGCAATCGCGACATAGACTGCAATCGGCTGAATGAACTTATTGAGAGGAGAGTCCGCTTCAGCGGACTTTGTAGGATTAGCCGCGGATTTCAGTCCGCGGCGGGTTAAAATGCAGGCGAACCCGTAACCAATCACAAGCATCCCCGCCAGAGGACCGAGCACACGGATCGAAGTTGCGATGCCAAGACAAACTGCCGCGGCGAATAATTTCCAAAAATTATTTTTTGCCGCAAGAAATTCATCCACCCATTCAAACCCAAGGCAGACTGCCGCAACGAAAAAGTTCAGAAAGGGCGGGTCTTTCGGATTGATGAAAGCGTGCCCCCAGAGTAACGGCTGAATAGAAAAAAAGGCGGAAGCGAAAAACACCGCGCGACCGCTCAGCCAGCGGGTGGCGAGGCGGTAAAAAAAATAAACTCCGAGTTGGAAGAAAACAAAATTGACGAGATGCCAGGCAGACGCAGAATCGGAGCCGAGGGCGATCAGACCGTAGACGAAATTTCGCGCGAGGAGAAGATACGCGGGTCCGCGGGTTTTGTGATCCTCCGCGCTGGGACCGTACGAATTTTCCAGATCGAACGAGCCGCTGAACCATTCGGTTGGAGAATAGGCGTAGCCAAGCGCGTCGGCATATTGGTAGAAAAGCGGTTCGTCCCACGAAAGCCCGTAATCGCGAAAAACAAAACCGCCGATCAGCAGGTTGACGGCGATCAAGATGTAAATGGGTTTTTGATGCGGCTTTCCGAATCGCGATGTCATAACAGCGGAGCGCCGGCGGCGTCGAACACGTGAATCTCCGCCCTTGCCGATGGGCTTTCGGCGAATTCGGTTTCGAGCAATCCCCAGATCATCGAGTCGCTCCAGTCGTTAAGAAAGGGAGTCTTTTTGCGCAGGGTGCCTTCATGGGTAAATCCGAGTTTACGCGGGATCGCGGCGGAGGCATGGTTGCCCGGATCGCAATGGATTTCAACACGATGGATGTGCAATATTTGAAAGGCAACCCGTACGAGCGCCGCCGTCGATTCGGTCACAAATCCCTGATTGATGAATTCCTTGTGAATCCAATACCCGATCTCAAGCTCGCGATCGCCGAGGCGCGTGTGCAATCCGGTGCCTCCTAGAAGGCGCGATTCGTCGCGGTTGAAAATGCCGTATACAAAATCTTGCCCGAGGTCGAACATCCCCCGAAATCGTTGAAGTCGCTGTACTCGTTCCTCGGCGGAGGTTGGCTCGCTGTGCGCCCAGGGCATCCACGGTTTGAGGTGCTCCACGCTTTCCCGCACCGACGCGGCAAGCATGTCCGCATCGGATGGGTTGTAGCATCGGATGACCAACCGTTTTGTTTCGATCCGATACGCGGGGTTGGCGATCTTCGGCTCTCTCATTTTTTCTTTCGGCTCTTCCTGATGTTTTGACTTTTCCCAAGCGTGTTCAAGAGGCTGAGCATTTCTTTTTCCTCGCTCGCCTGCCCTTTGAAATATTCGTTCATGAATAGTGAGCGGCGGAGACGCAGGGTCATCGGCGCCACTGCCTTCAGGTCGCCCAGCGTCACTTCACTGCGGCTATCTGCCGCGGCATAGGCGCGCGCAGACTCGAACCACGTGATCTCTGCGCGCAGAGAGTCAATGCCCATACGTTGGACGAGCGCAATGGCGGGACTCGCCACTGAATCGGGAATCGTGACCTTGCGGACCACTTCGCGCGCCGCGCGGATCTCTGCCGCCGCCGCTTCCATCTCCCCGTAAAACTGGTTCGCCATCTGCCGCGGATTCGCCAGGTAGGCATGCACCCGACGGTATGCCTCGAGCCGCTCGGAAATATCCTCCAGCCCGCGCACGATGACCCGCAAACCGAAGCGGTCGAGAATTTGCGGACGCAGGCGTCCCTCCTCCGGGTTCATCGAGCCGACCAGCACAAACCGTGAACGATACGTCGCCGCGACGGGACCGCGCCGCACCGTGTATGAACCCTGCGCGGCGGCATCCAATATCGAATCGATGATGTCGTCGTTGAGCAGGTTGATCTCGTCAATGTATAGCAGGTTTTTATCCGCCTGCGCCAGTATTCCGCGGCGGATGCGCATACGGTCGTGGGCGGCGGCGCGTTCGTCGATCCCTCCGACCACATCCTCAAGACGCGCGTTCAACGGCAGTTCGATCAGCCGCACTTTGTCGGGGGCGGTAAGCGCCTTGCCCTCGGCAAATTTTTTCGCGCAATCCGGGCAAACTGCGTCAATGCCGCCTGCTTCAATATCCTCCGGCAAACACCCATAAGCGCATGTGCTCCGCTCTACCTGCGGGAGTAGTTCCAGCAAACTGCGCACTGCCGTCGTCTTTGCTGTGCCCCGCGGACCGATCAACAAAATGCCGCCAATGTTTGGGTTGATCAACCCCAGCAGGAGGGCAAGTTTCATCTCCTGTTGCCCGACAATGGCGAGGAACGGGAACGGCACAGCCTCGCTGACGCGGCCATCGTCTGCCTGCACCGGCGGCAAGTTCCTGCCGGAAACATAATCCACCAATTCGCGCAGACTTTTAAACGAGTGCGCCACTCGCTCCTTGGGTTCGTTTTCAGCGGGGATGGACGGGGGAGTCTGGTCGCTCATTCCGATTCTCGCAATTTCTTTTCTTTCAAGCGTCTCTCCTGCCGCGCTTTGGCTAGAACCAGTTTCTCGCCCTCTTCTACGGTATCCGCCTTCAACTGCGGAATCTCCGTCGGTCGCCCGTAATCATCAAGGGCGACATAAACCAGGTAGGCGGTGTTGGTGTGCGTTTGCGCGCCGGTGATGGGATTCTCGGCGTGGACGTGAACTTCCGCTTCCATCGAAGTTCTGCCGGTGTAAGTGACCTCCGCATTCAACACCACCAGGTCGCCGATCTTGATCGGTTCGCGGAAGGTCATCGAGTCGATCGCCACAGTAACCACCTTCCGCTGGGCGTGGCGCATGCAGGCAAGCGCCCCGGCTTCGTCTACCAGTTTCATGATCCAACCGCCATGCACGTTGCCGAGCAAGTTGGCGTGTTCGG
>CAYPCK010000360.1:0-3290 GCA_964409185.1 uncultured Anaerolinea sp.
AAAATCCCCCGCATGAAAAAATGGCAATTCTGGTTTGGGGTGATCGTCAGCGTTATTTTCACCTTGCTCGCCCTGCGCGGCTTGAAACTGGAGGAGTTTTGGGACGCCGTTCAACAAGCGAATTACTGGTGGTTGATCCCCGGCGTGGGGATCTATTTCGTCAGCGTGGGCATACGCGCCTGGCGCTGGCACTACCTCCTCAAGCCCATCAAGGAAATCCCCACACAAACCATGTTCCAGATCGCCGCAATCGGCTACATGGGCAACAACATCTACCCGGCGCGGGCGGGCGAAGTATTGCGCGCGGTCATCCTCAAACGCAGGGAGGGCGTCTCGATCTCCGCCTCGCTCGCCACCATCATCATGGAACGCCTCTTCGACGGCGTTGTCATGCTCTCGTTCGTGTTCCTCAACCTGCCCGAACTTGCAAAATTAACCTCAACGTCCGGGTTTGTCGGCAACATCCAGCAGGTGGCGTTGATCGGGACCGGTGTTTTCATCGGCGTGTTGGTCTTCTTCCTGCTTGCGGCAATGTTCCCCCTCACCGCGATGAAGGTCGCGTTGTGGGGCATCCGCTTTCTGCCGCAACGCTTCCACACGCGGGTGATACGGGTGGCTAACAAATTTCTGGATGGACTGGCTTCCCTGCGTTCCCCGCTCAATGCGTTGATGATCTTCGTCACCTCGTTCATCATCTGGCTTTTGGAGACGGGAAAATATTGGTTCGTGATGCACGCCTTCGATTTCAACGTGTCGTTCTTTGCGTTGATGCTCATGAACGGGATCGTGAACCTGGCGACCACCATCCCCTCCGCGCCGGGCTACATCGGCACGTTCGACGCGCCGGGCATCGCCGTGCTCACCGCCTACGGAGTGAGTCAAGCCACCGCGGCGGGCTACACCCTCACCCTCCATGTAGCACTATGGCTTCCGATCACCCTATTGGGCGCGTACTATCTCGCCAAGGAGGGAATTAAATGGAGCGACAACATTCGCAGTGAGCTGAGGTCTGAAACTTAGTACATAAACCCCTTTAATGAACGAGTTGGCACCAATTTGTGCAAGGATTCTGGCACAAAACCATCCGCGCCGCGTGGGTTATACTTGGATTCAACTGGTTGAGGAACGACCAGTAACCCAAGGCAAGGTGCTGAAACCATGGCGCAACCCGAATCCACAACCGATCGAAAATTACGGGTGCTCATCGCCGACGATGTTCAAGAAACGCGCCGCAATACCCGTCTGATGCTCGCCACGATTGACGACGTGGAGGTGGTCGCCATTGCATCCAACGGCTTGCAGGCGGTGCAATTTGCGAAGGAACACCGCCCGGATATTGTCCTGCTCGATATCAACATGCCCGAAATGGACGGGCTGACCGCCTACCGGGAGATCGCAAAGAGTTACCCTGAAACCGGTTGCATCATCATTTCCGCCGAAAAGGATGCGGCGACCTTTCGCGCGGCGATCTCCATCGGCGTGCAGGAATATCTGGTCAAGCCGTTCACCGCGGAGGAACTTGAGGAAGCCATCACGCATGTGCGGATGCGCGTGCAGGAAGCCCAACAGAGAATATTGCAAAATACGCAGGTCCGTAAACAGCGGGAGGCATACCTTCTACAACTTGCCGCTGAGTATTCGAAAACGCGCCGCACCGACGACCAGGCGATGGAGGTGTTCGAGCAACTGGCGGCGAATCCGCAGTGCGACCCGCGCTGGCTGCAAACTCTTGCCATGATCTACGTGGTGCGAAACAAATGGGACAAGCTCAAAGCCCTGGCGGCAAAACTTGAGCAGAGAAATAACAAGTGACAGTCACGTTTGGCGTGGCTGTTACTTTAAAATGGAGAATGCATGAAAATAGCAATCATTGGAGCGGGGTATGCGGGCATGTCTGCCGCGTGGGATCTGAAAAAAGCAGGGCACGATATCACAATTTTTGAATCGGCAAACTATGTAGGCGGGCTGGCATCGGGATTCAAAGAACCGCACTGGGACTGGTCGGTGGAGAAGTTTTATCACCACTGGTTTCAATCCGACAGTTCGATGTTGGAGCTGATTCGGGAGTTGGGCTTGATGAACAACGTCATCTTCCAGCGCCCGTTGACGGTGATGTACCATGACGGCAGGTTTTACCCCTTCGATTCGATCCTCAACGCGCTTCGTTTTCCGGGATTGGGGTTTGGTCTCAACAAGATACGTTTCGGCTTCGTGGGGCTTTTTCTGCGCCTGACGAACAACTGGCGCGCGCTGGAGAAGGTCACCGCCGACGCGTGGATGTTGAAGTGGGCGGGGAAGCAAGTTTACGAGCAGATGTGGAAGCCCCTGCTGGTCGGGAAGTTCGGTCCGTTCTATAAAGATGTAAACATGGCGTGGATGTGGGCGCGCATCAAAGCGCGGACAACCCGCCTCGGCACATTTGAGGGGGGCTTTCAAAAATTTGCTGATTTATTCGCAGAGAAACTGCGCGGCATGGGAGTCGAGATTCGGCTGGGGGTGCGAGTCGATGCGCTGGAGCGGAATCAAGCCAAAATTGTGGTGCGAAGCGAGGGCACATCCGAGACGTTCGATAAAGTCCTTGTCACCACGTCGCCAAATTTAATGGCAAAGGTGTGCCCAAGTCTGCCTGAAAAATATTTAAAGGGATTGCTCGAGTTGCAATCCATGGGCGCGGTGGTGATGACGTTGTCGTTGAAACATCGGTTATCAGAAGAAGGATACTATTGGTTCAACCTGCCCAAGGACGCGGGCTTCCCGATGCTCGCGCTGGTGGAGCACACGAATTTTGTGCCGAAGGAAAATTTCGGCGGCGACCATATCGTGTACGCGGGCGATTATCTCGAATTGGGTCACGAATATTTTTCGATGAGCGCTGACGAGTTGCTGGCGCGATTCATCCCCGCGTTCAAAAAACTAAACCCCGCCTTTGAAAAAGATTGGGTGAAAAAAGTTTGGGTGAACAAAACGAATTACGCCCAGCCTGTGCCGCTGGTGAATCATTCAAAAAATATTCCCGCGATTCAAACGCCCATCGAGGGTTTGTATTTCGCTTCGATGAGTCAGGTCTACCCATGGGACCGCGGCACGAATTTCGCGGTGGAGATCGGGCGACGCGCGGCGAGGCTCATGCAAGAATGACGAACGCCCTCTCGCTTGGAGAGGGCGTTCATGTTTATGGGGTTGTCGTGCCTTCAAAATCGAAGGTACAGGTCGTTCCGCCGGTGGGAGTGTATCCATAAACGCCGGTGACTGTGATGATGGTTCCATCGAAACTGATCGTACCGTCATGA
>CAYPCK010000361.1:0-3289 GCA_964409185.1 uncultured Anaerolinea sp.
CACGATCTGACGGGCGAACATGCCGCCAATGGTAAGGGTGACAGCCAGGATGTGCAGGAATTTAACAATAAGATACCAATTCATTTTGCCTCCCCGATAATTTCCCAGTTCTTCGATTGCGCCAGGGCATGAAGTTTGGCATCAGGGCTGACGGCGACAGGGTGCCCGACCATGCTAAACAAACCTGTGTCTGTGATCGAATCGGCGTAGGCATAACTGGCTTCCCAGTCAACGTCCATCCCCCTGGATGAAAAATACTCGCGAGCGTATCTTTCCTTGTCATCCCCAGTGATCACAGGCGGAATGATGCTCCCGGTAAACCGTCCTTCCCTTGATTCAAGAGGGGTGCCAACAAAGCCATGGACGTTGTAATGCGCAGCGAGCATTTCCAACGATGTAGTGAATTGGGCGGAGACGAGCACGACCTCATGTCCTTTGGATTGATGCTCCCGCAGACGGGCGATCACCTCAGGACGTTCCGTAGGCAGGAGATGATGATGAAGCAGCCATTCTGTTGCTTTGCGAAATTCCTGCTCATCCATCCCTTTGACAAGCCATGCCATGCGAGACAGCAAAGCCCGGTGATATTTTTCTTCTGCCACAAGTTTTACCTTGCGTAAAACGAAAGGCAATAACATGCTTGCATAATATATCTGAGAGATTCGTTTGCGCCCGTTCTCGGAAGCGTATTTCATCAGCCCGCGACCGTATTGAGCGGAATACAATGTGCCGTCACAGTCGAATAATGCAACGATCTTTTTCATGAACTACTCCTAAAGTATATGGTCTGATTTAAATTTGCCAAAGCCAGTTCCATCGCAAGCCGCAGCGGCCGATGAATTTTCCCGTCTCTTTATAGATCGTCGCCCACAATCCCAATTCGGGGTGTTCAGGATGCCCGTTGAGAAACCATTCCAATTCTTCCTGCGTCTCTTCATAATTTTTTACGCCGTCGGGGAAATATTTGCGAATCGCGGGGTCGCGGTATAAGACAAACAACTCATCAAGATCATCCATGACAAGGTGGCGGAGGATGAGTCGTTCAGTTTCGAGAATTACAGCCATTCGTTTCATCCCTTCACGCGCGGATACAACGGATGATTCTCGTTTACCTGCAATAAATCCCATAAGTTCCCATATAAATCTTCAAACACCGCGACCAGCCCGTACGATTCTTCCTTCGGAGGGCGGATGAAATTTATCCCTTTGGCAATCATCTCGTTGTAATCCCGCCAAAAATCGTCGGTGTTGAGGAAGAGGAACACGCGCCCGCCGGTTTGGTTGCCGATGAATGGTTCCTGCTCCGGCTTGGAGGCTCTCGCCAAAAGCAACGTCGTCCCATTACGAGTTCGGCGGCGAGACGACCACCCAGCGTTTATCCTGCGTGGGCTGGTAGGTGTCTTCGATCAGCGTAAAGTGCAGTTTTCTGGTGTAAAACTCGATTGCTTCGTCGTAGTCCCTGACCACGAGCGCGATGTGAAGAATGGATTGTTTTGCCATGGTGATCTATTTAGCCGAGCGCCAACTCCACCGCCTCGTCCAGCGTCATGGACCGTCCCTTTTCCCATGCGGCGTTGAAATCAGCCTCCGACATATTTTTCTTCAAATCCGCAACCTCGCGTTCATATTCCACGCGCTCCAACTGCGACATATCGATCTGGATCATTTCGCGCAACGCTTCCGCCGCACCAAGCAAATGCACCGCGCGCTCGGGTTGTTCCTGTGCTTTAGCGATGAAGGCATAACATTCGAGTTGGTTGGCGACCGCGGCGCGGTGACCGAGCCGCTTCCAAACCAGAATGGTCTCGCGGTAAATCGCCCCGGCGGATGTCAACTTGCCCTCGGCGCGTTCCATGTGCGCCATTTCGCTCTGCACCATGTTGGCGCGGTGGAAGTCGCCCATATCCTGAAAGATTTGCAGCAACGGCACAAACTGTTTACGCGCCTCCTCAAAGCGACCTCGGTAGCGCGCGCCCATTGCCATGCCAAACAGCAGGATGGTATGCCCAAAGATGTTCTTCTCGTTTTTCAGGGCTTGCAACGCCTGATCCACAAGCGCCCTGGCTTTTTCTTCATCGCCGCCCATAAGCATCATCCGTGTGCCGATCATACCGCTTGCCATGCCTAGCGCAAACGGATCGTTCGAATCTTTCACGAGCGACTGCACCTCCTTCACAATTTCCTCCACCTTATCGAAATGCCCGGACATCATCTTTGATTCCGCTTCGAAGGTCAGTACGAACGCCAGGAGCGGGACGTCATTCAGTTGACGCGCCATCCGCGCGCATTCCTGAGCCGCCGCGCTTGCCGCGGGCACATCGCCCTGGCTGAACGCTAAAAACGATATCCCCTGCCATGCCTTTGCAATGATCCTTGACCGCGCACGCGCTTCTTCTCCATTCCCCAGCGGAATTTGTTTTGCCCGTTCGAGCGCCTCCCGGAGCATGGGCAACGCCTCCGCTTCGTAGCCGCGGCGGAACCAGAAGAAGGGGAGCGCACCGCCCATGCGCAACGCGGCGAACACATCCTTCTCCATGCCCCACTCGAAGGCGGCGCGGATGTTGTCGTAATCCGCTTCGAGTCGGTTCACCCATTTCAGCGCCATCGTGCTATAGAGTTCTTCCTCGGCTGTCTCAGTCAACCTGGCGTGATATTCCAAATGGAGGTTGCGCAACTCCTCCGCTTCACCCGCTTCAAGCAGTTTATCCCGCGCATACTGGCGGATCGTTTCCAGCAGGCGATACCGCGGCTCATCGCCTTCGTCGTCCATCGTCACCAACGACTTATTCACCAATTGCGGCAGGAGAGTCAACACGTCTGAGCCTGCGCAGATCGTTTCCGCCGCGTCGAATACCCATCCGCCCGCGAAGACCGATAACTGCCGCAATAACTTGCGCTCTGGTTCGCTGAGAATATCGTAACTCCAGTCGATCAAGGCGCGCAGGGTTTGCTGACGAGGCAGGGCGGTGCGCGAGCCTCCCGTCAACAGCTTGAAGCGGTCGTCGAGTCGTTTAGCGATCTGTTCGGGTGTGAACGCGCTGACGCGGGAGGCGGCTAACTCCAGGGCGAGGGGAATCCCGTCCAAGCGGGAGCAGATTTGAGCGACGGATGAAGCGTTCTCGTCTGTCAACTTGAATTTGGGATTCGCCGCCGATGCGCGGTCTGCAAACAAACGCACGGATTCGAATCCCAACGCCGCATCGCGCGTGACGTTTGCCTGATTCGGCATGGACAGCGACGGCACCCGATAGACCGTTTCGCCCGCGATGCCCAGCGCCTCGCGACTGCT
>CAYPCK010000362.1:0-3280 GCA_964409185.1 uncultured Anaerolinea sp.
AGATCGCGAAAACCCAGACAAGCCCGCTCCTCAAACCCATGGTCGATGCCATGGCGAACGGTGTTGGGTTCACTTGGGTGCCGGTGGCTCAAGTGCCGGATTTTGTTCATTTCACTCACCGCCCGCATGTTGCCGCCGGGCTGAATTGCGAAACCTGCCACGGCGATATGACCAAAGTGACGATCGCGGAAAACCCGCAGGTGATGAACATGGGATGGTGTCTAAACTGCCACAAGTCGCGCACCGAGGATAATTTCCAGAATAATCCGACGGGAGATACGGGCGTGTCTGCGTTGTTAGCGGAAAAGCGCACCAAACTCACCGATTGCGGCACGTGTCATTATTAATCCGGGTACAGAGGAATATTCCATGAGCCAAAAAATTTCCCGGCGTAATTTTCTCAAATTAGCCACTGCCGGCGCCGCAACTACTGCGGTTCTTACCGGTTGCGGTCCCGCATCCCGCTATGTGACGCGCGAGCCGTACACCAAAATGCCGGAGTACACCTACAATGGTTTGAGCACCTATTACGCCACCACCTGCCGCGAGTGTGCGGCAGGATGCGGGCTGATCGTCCGCACCATGCAGGGACGCGCGATCAAGGTCGAAGGCAACGCGGCGAACCCCATCAACCTTGGGAAAACCTGCGCGCGCGGGCAAGCCACCTTGCAGGGGTTATACAACCCCGACCGTGTGGAGTTCCCCGTAAAGCAAGGGCGCGAATCTGCGCTTGCAACAACCCCCATGAATTGGGACGATGCCTATCAAGTGGTGGCAGATGCTCTGAACAAAACGAACGTGTCGGAGATCGCCTTCCTGTTGGGGACGGCATCCGATCATCTGTTTGACATGGTATCTGACCTTGCCCAAACAATCGGCGCGCCGGCTCCCATCCGCTTTGGCGCGTTGAGCATGTTTGAGTCGCGAGCCACGTTGAGCAAGGCGGCTGAAAACCTGCTCGGTCAGGCTGGCTTGCCCTTCTTTGATATGTCAGCGTCCGATGTGGTCGTCTCCTTCGGGTCGAATTTCCTCGAAACCTGGCTTTCACCGGTTGCCTATACCCGCGACTTTGCAAAAATGCGTCGTGGCAACCCGCAAAAACGCGGATATTTCATCCAGTTCGAATCGCAGATGTCGCAGACCGCCGCCAAAGCCGACGAGTGGATACCGGTTCTTCCCGGAACTGAAGGCTTGGTCGCGCTTGCCCTCGGCCGGCTCGTCGCCGAAGCCAAAGGCGGACCCGTTCCGCGCGCCTTTTCCTCGGTGAGCGTGGAGGACGTTTCCGCAAAGTCCGGCGTCTCGGTCGAGCAACTTGAACATGTGGCTGGCTTGCTGGCTCAAGGCCTGGCGCCGCTCGCCATTCCCGGTGGTCAGGCGCTCGGGCAAAGCAACGGGCTTTCCACAGCGGAAGCCGTGTTGGCATTCAACGCGTTGATGGATAATTTCGGCAAGCCCGGCGGTGTGTTCATCTCGCCGCTCTCACCGAACGAAGATTCTTATCATCGCCCTGCCAACGCAAAAGAAATGACAGACTTCATCGCGAAGATGAAGAACGGGGGCGTCAAAGCGTTGTTCATTCATGGAGTGAACCCGGTCTTTGAATTACCCAAGTCACTTGGTTTTGCCGAAGCGCTCGAATCCGTTCCTACCGTGATCTCGTTTGCGACCTTTCCCGATGAAACCGCCCTCGCCTCCGATTACATCTTCCCCGACCATCACGGGTTGGAAGGGTGGGGGTATCAACGCTCCGCGACCGGCACGATGCAATCGGTGCTTTCGGGCGCGCAGCCGGTGGTCTCGCCGATGTATGACACCCGCTCCACAGCGGATGTGTTGATCGAAGCGGCTCGTCTGGCTGGCGGAAAACTGGCGGAAGCCCTGCCGTACACCGATGAAGTCGCTTTCATTCGATCGAAACTTGCCAACCTTATCGCCCGTGTGGATGGTTCATTCACCGCCCCGGAGATCAATACCTTCTCATCCTACTTCCAACAACACGGTGGGTGGTGGACCAACGCAGGAGCGTCTGCAGCGCCTTCTGCCGCAAGCGCCTTGGGTAAAAGTATCAATGCGGAAGAAGCGGAATTTGCCGGTGAAGGCGATTTCTTCTTCATCCCGTTCGTTTCGCCGACCTTAGGCGAAGCAGGCGCAAACAAACCGTGGTTACAGGAACTGCCCGACCCGATGACCACCGTGATGTGGAATTCGTGGGTGGCGATGAACCCTGAAACAGCGCATCATCACGGGTTTGAGAACGATGATGTAGTGAAGATCACCAGCGAAGCCGGCGAACTCGAAGTTGCCGTCTATCTATATCCTGCCATTCACCCGAATGTCGTTGCGATGCCGTTCGGTCAGGGTCACACCGCGTATGGGCGGTTTGCCACTGCAAAATTGCCCCAAGAGGAATTTTTAGGGCTTGTTCCGTATGGCGGACCTGTCGGCGAGGCATTCAAACGCGGCGCGAATCCTGCCGATGTTTTGGGCGCCCGCTTCAACGCCGCCGGCGACCTTGCGTTTGCAGGGATGAAAGTAAAGATCGAAAAGACCGGACGTAAACAATACCTTTCCCGCCTTGAGAGCCGCATCGGCGTTTACGGCGAGGGATTCCCCGAGGAGCATTAATCATGACCGTTGATTTGAATCTCGTTGGCGCCAAAGGCGCAATTGCCGAAGCCGCCGAGGGCAAATGGGGCATGACGATCGACCAGGATATTTGCACCGGCTGTCAGGCATGTGTCGCGGCGTGCGCGATGGAAAACAACCTGTCGTTCGTGGGGGAGGAGGATGCCGGCTATGGGCGAACCCAGCACTGGATCCGGATCGAACGTTTTTGGGAGGGCGAATATCCCGAAGTGAAGGCGACTCCGTTCCAGCCGATGTTGTGCCAGCAGTGCGGTCACGCGCCCTGCGAGCCTGTCTGCCCGGTGTTTGCCACTCCGCACAGTAACGCGGAGCAACTCAATTTGCAAGTCTATAACCGCTGCGTCGGCACGCGCTATTGCGCCAACAACTGCCCGTATCAGGTGCGCTCGTTCAACTGGCGCGACTATCATACGATCCCCGAACGCGGCAATATGGTGAATGGGACGCTGGTGTTCCCGCTCCACAACCAACTGAACCCGGATGTGACCGTTCGACGCCGCGGTGTGATGGAGAAATGCACGTTCTGCATTCAGCGCATCCACAAGGCGCAGGACAAGGCAAAGTCGGAAGGGCGCGAAGTGGAAGACGGTGAGTTTACGACTGCCTGTGCGCAAGCCTGCCCGGCCAATGCCAT
>CAYPCK010000363.1:0-3267 GCA_964409185.1 uncultured Anaerolinea sp.
TTGTCAACGCATCCACGTACGCGGGGATCGAGTCTTCTTGACTGGCATAGGTGTTGAAGTCGCAGTAGGCACAGCGGTGCGCGCAGAAGGGGATGTGAAGGTACAAAGAGATTGGAGATTGGAGATTAGGCATGAGAGATCGGAGATTAGAGAATTGGAGAATTGTTGGCATCGTTCCGCGGCAAACCGATGAGCAATGCAAGAGGACCGAGGATGAGAATCCACATCGCGGATTCGAGTCTGAACTGGTTGGCGAGGAAGCCGATGGCAAGCGGGAAAAACTTGGCGATGGGCGTGGTCACTGTGCCAATCGCCATGAGGCTGGCGGATTGACCGGGCAGGCTGAGGAGCAATCCAATTTGTGTGTAGGCGAGGTGGAGGTCGTCGCGCAGGAGGGGCAACGCGACCTCGCCCACGCCAAAGCCAAGTTCGTCGAGGAATTCGATGAGGAGGCAGATCACGGGCAAGGATGAATGATGAAGGATGAAGTGTGAGCGAACAGTAATCAGTGATCAGTGATCAGGTTGTGAGGCGGACGCGGGCGATGAGGACGGGAGGGATTTCGCTGAATTTTCCGCCCCAGCCAAGGACGGTTGTTTGCGGATATTCGGGTGGGAACGCGCGTTCTTCAAAGCCGTCGAGGATGAATCCGTTTTGGAAAGCGATGTTGAGGTAATATCGAATCGGGCGGTGGAAGTAGAGTTGCGGTTTCGGCTGGTTGCGCAGGGCAAGTCCTTTTGATTCAAATGAAGTCATGTAGCGCGAGGTCTTGACGGCATAACGCGTGTGAAATTCGCCATCGTCCCATTCTTCGGCAAGCAAGGCGGCAGAGGGATTGTTGAAGGCGGGGTGCATCAACGAAAAGACAAACACGCCGTTTGGTTTGAGCAATTTCCGCAAAGCGCGGAAGAGCGGTTCGATCTCGGGCATGTCGAAGAGCGCCATGTTGGAGAGGGCGGAGTCGAAAGGAGCGGATGGCTGGAGGGTGGTGATGAGTTCGCTTTCGTTTGTTGCGTCCAGGACGTGATATGAGATTAGAGAATTAGAGATTGGAGAATTACGGGCTTTGGCTTTCTCGATGAGGTTGACGGAGAAGTCGAAGGCGGTGACGCTGACTCCAAGGGCGGCGAGGCGGCGGGTGGTGAGTCCGTTTCCGCAGGCGATGTCGAGGATGCGCGAGTCAGGTTGAACGGCGAGAAGCGATGCGAGCACGGGCCAGCATAAAACGTTGAAAAAGTCGTTACCGTCGTCGCCCATGCGCGCATCCCAATGTTCGGCGTTCGCGTCCCAGGCGTCTTTGGATATTTGGTTGGAGTCTTGGTTTGTCATGCGTGGTATTTAACCATAGATTTTGTTGGCAGACGGGTTTGTTCGTGTCGTTAGATTTACCCACCGAATCTACGAAGCCGACTTAAGTCGGCTTGAGCAACCAGCCCGATGGTTCACCGTCGGGCGATTATAACCAAAGAAAAATGCCTCGCCCAAAAAGATTGACATTCCGGCGCATCGTAGTATAAATGCCGCCACAGAGTCTATTCACAGGCGCTTCGTCCGTTACCCGGGGCACACATCCCGCGGAATCGGCTTGAAGTAAAAAGTTCGTGCCTTCGGATGGGTTCTTTATCTTTTTAAGCACGGAGGTGCGAGTGAACGCGACGTTGAAACTGGGAGAGCATTTTATTTTCGATCTCTCCGACTGCAACCATGAAATTCTCATGGATAGCGAGTTATCGTACTCGCTGTTTGCGCGAGCCGTCCGCGAGAGCGGCTTGACAGTTGTGGATGAGGGTTTTTTCAAGTTCAGCCCGCATGGCTTTACTTGTTTTTTGCTCCTCGCAGAATCGCACGCGAGTTTGCACGCCTGGCCCGAATACGGGTACTGCGCCATAGATCTATTCACCTGCGCGATTGGCAAGGACATGATGCCGTTGCTCATGCGCATCAAGGAGGCGTTTGGCGCCGACGATTTCGCGATCCGCAAGCTCGACCGCGAAGCGTCGGTGGTCGCCGAGACCATGCCGATGGTGGCGTAATTTTTCAACTGCAAAGATCGCCAAAAGCGCGATGAAGGGTCTTCTTTGCGCCCTTTGCGCGCTAAGCACTGAATCGTTTGACTTTTTTCGAAGAGAGAGCGTATGAGCATCTGGTTTACGGAAGAACTTCACCCCTACTATCGCAAGGGAATCCGCGTCAAGCGAATCCTCGCCGACGAGCAGACCCAATACCAGCATCTACAATTTGTCGAAACGGAATTCTTCGGCAACGCGATGATCCTCGACGGCATCATCCAACTCACCGAACGCGACAACATGGGCTACCACGAGATGATCGTCCATGTGCCGATGCTCGCGGTGGACTCGCCGAAACGCGTGCTCATCGTCGGCGGCGGAGACGGCGGCTCGTTGCAACAAGTGTTGCGATACCCGTCCGTGACGGAAGCCGTCGTCTGCGAATTGGACTCACGCGTGGTGGACTTGTCGCGCGAGTTCTTCGCCGCTTCTTTCGGAGACCCTTGGGCTGATCCCCGCGCCCGGCTGATCATACGGGACGCGTTCGGCTACCTCGAGGAAAATCCCGGTCAATTCGACGTGATCATCTCCGACACGACCGACCCCATCGGCATGGCGGAGCGACTGTTCTCGGATAAATTTCAAAAACTGGTCGTGCGCGCCCTCGTCCCCGGCGGCGCGGCGGCGACCCAGTGCGAGCAACCGTTCTTCGATACCGAACTCATCAAGCAGATCTATAAATCAGCCAAAGAGAAAACCAAAAATCCCGCCTACTACTACGCCAACATCCCCACCTACCCCGGCGGCGGAATCGGCTTCATGTATGTGTCCGATACGCCATGGACGAACGGCTTGAACAAAGCGTATCCGCCGGGAGAAAATAAATACTTGAATCCAGAAATCCACAAGGCGGCGTTCGCTTTGCCCGAGTTTTTCAGGAAAGAGTTGCGCGGATAAATCAAAAGGACACGGTATCGTGTCCTTTTTTGGTTCAATCGAAATACATTTCCACGTTTATAATCCTTTTCATGAACTTTCTTATCACAGGCGCGGCAGGCTTTCTCGGCTCAGCGCTTGCGAATCAACTTGCCCGTGAAGGGCATCAGGTGCGCGGGCTGGACGATCTTTCCACCGGTGATCCGCAAGCGCTCGCGCCCGATGTGCATTTCACGCGCGGCGAAGTCGGCGACCGCCCCAAATTGTGGACCCTGCTTCAAGAGGTGGATGTCGTCTATCACCTCGCAGCGCGCGTTTCGGT
>CAYPCK010000364.1:0-1130 GCA_964409185.1 uncultured Anaerolinea sp.
TGATTCGCTCACTTATATGGGCATGCAAGAGGAAATCGAATATTCTGATAAACTGCTTTTTAATGCTCTTCGAGCCGGGCATGATCTTGCTGAAACAACACCGGTGTTAATCGTGAACGAACCGATATTCATTGCCAGCGGAGAAAACTCGGACATTCGCTATAACGAAACCTATCCCCGCTGGGCGTACGATCAATATCGTCGTGCTCTGGCAGAGGAAGTTATCAAAAACGACTGGCTCTACATAGATTTGTGGGACGCCGTCCCGCCGGAGAATTTTTCCACTACCCTCCACTTGACCGTGGAGGGCGGTCGCATCATGACGGACCTGCTGACACCGGTCATTCTCGATACATTCTGCAATTAGGACCAAGGAGTACAACCATGGACGAGATTCTTCAATCATTGGAAAAACAGATCGCATCGCAAATTTTGAAACAACCCAACCGCGCCATCGCGCCAGACGAACCTCTCATTTCAAGCGGATTGATCGATTCGTTCAGCCTGATGGACCTGGCGCTGTTCGTCGAGGATACCTTCGGCGTACGCATCGAGGATACGGAACTGAACGCCGACACCTTCGACAGCCTCTCCCAGTTGGCGACATTGATCCATTCTCGCAAATGACCACGTTTCCAGATCGCCTCCAAACGCTTCATGCCCAGACTCCGGACCGGGTTGCGCTTACCCTGCAGTTCTCCACCGCCGATGATCTGTCGCTCACCGTGGATCAATTACTCCGGGGCGCGTCGTCGTATTCACATGCGTACGCCCGGGCTGGGATTCGCCCCGGTGAAGTGATCGTTCTGATTCTGCGGCACGGCGAGGATCTGGTCTATGCGTTTTGGGGAGCGGTTCTTCATGGGGCAATCCCTTCGATCATGCCTTTCCTCACTGAGAAATTATCGCCCGAACGCTATCGCGCAGACCTTTCTGCGTTGATCTCTGTCACCCAACCCGCCGCGATTGTGACCTACGCCGAATTCGAGAGCGAGGTGCGATCCGCGTTGAAGGAGGGGGATTCGGTTCGAGCGGTGGTCATCGCAGAGAAGGTTGAGAAGCAAACCGGCTTGGAGTTCGATTCGCTCGCCGGATTTGATTTCATCACCGTCTTTCATTTTCTCGAATCG
>CAYPCK010000364.1:1140-3267 GCA_964409185.1 uncultured Anaerolinea sp.
CTGCTCCAGCACTCGTCGGGGACGACGGGTTTGCAAAAGGGAGTCGCGCTCTCGCATCAGGCAGTGTTCAACCAGTTGGAGGCGTACGGCAAATCGCTCGTATTGAACGAAAACGACGTGATTGTTTCATGGCTTCCCTTGTATCACGATATGGGGTTGATCGCGGGATTCATCATGCCGATCCTTTCGGGTGTTCACCTTGTATTGCAATCACCCTTCGACTGGGTGCGCGCGCCGTATAAACTGATGCGCGCGGTTACAAAATATCGCGGCACGCTTTCGTGGCTCCCGAATTTTGCCTACAACTTCTGCGCGCAAAAAATTCGCGATCTGCACCTCGAAGGCGTGGAATTATCTACATGGCGCGCGATCATCAATTGCTCCGAACCGGTGCGCTGGGAGAGTCACAACGCGTTTTACGAGAAGTTCAAATCGTACGGCTTGAAGCGCGAAGCCTTGCAGACATCCTATGCGATGGCGGAAAACGTCTTTGGGGTGACGCAAAGCCTGCCGGGAGGCGAGCCAGTTGTACTGGAGATTGATCGCGAGGCATTCATGTCCGAACGTATCGCCAAAGCGCCGATGGATGGAACACCTTCCATGAAAATGATGTCGTCGGGCCGCGCGTTGGAAAATACGAAATTAAAAATCCTGAGTGAAGATCGAAGACAAGTCAAGGATCGAGCGGTTGGAGAAATCGCATTGAAGAGCAATTGCATGTTGACGGGGTATTATCATCGCGAAGATTTGACGGAACAGGCATTTGTTGATGGCTGGTATCTCACCGGCGATTACGGATTTATTGCGGATGGCGAGTTGTTTGTCTCGGGGCGCAAGAAAGATATGATCATCGTCGGCGGGAAGAACGTGTATCCGCAGGATTTGGAGTCGCTGACGTATGAAGTCCCCGGTGTGCATGCCGGCAGGTCGGTGGCGTTTGGGATGTACAACGAAGAGGAAGGGACGGAGGATGTGGTCATCATCGCCGAAGTGGATTCGGAAGACCCTGATGAACAGCAAAAAATCGCGGATGCCATCCGAATGCACGTGACGAAAAACTCCCCAGTCGCGTTGCGTTACGTCAAGGCGGTGGATGCAAAATGGATTCTGAAAACCTCGAGCGGGAAGACTGCCCGGTCGGCGAACAAGGAAAAGTTTTTAGCAGAATTGAGCGCGCGTTAATGGCGCCGATTGCCACGACCCACTTCGCGGGTCTCGTAAGGACACTGAAAACAAAAACAGCCGAGCAAACCTCGGCTGTTTCGATGTTATCCACCGGTGGGGAGGCGTTTTTCAAGCGTGCGGTTGAGCAGGTCCGATTGCTCGCGGGTAATGCCGCTCTTTAAGCGTCTAACCTTGATTTCTTTGCCCTCTTCCGATTTTTCCATGGCATGTTGCCACGCGATCTGGAAGGCGGTCAGCTCGGGTTCCTTCGGTTCTTCCGCTTCGCTGTGTTCGACATGCTTCGCATCTTTTTTCGACCCGCGTTTACCCTTCTTTTCTTCGCGTGCGGGCTTGAATTCTTCGATCACAGGTTCGAGCGCCTTGATGCTCAGTTTGATCTGTTTCTTTTTGCGATCTACATTCAGGACCTTCGCTTCCACTTCGTCGCCCTCTTTGACAACTTCGCCGGGCGTCTTCACGAACCCGTGAGTTAATTCGCTTACATGGATCATCGCCGGGCGTTCCGCGCCGATCTCGACGAACGCGCCATAGGACTCAAGGCGGATGACTTTGCCTTTGACGACCATCTCGGGTTCGAGTTCTTTCCAATCGTACATCAACGGCTGAATCATCGTCAGTTCGACGCGGTCTTTCTTCACACGGCGGACCCACACATCCACGGTCTGCCCTTCTTTGATCACGTCTTCTACTTTGTTGACTGAGTCCTTCGTCAACTGCGAGATGTGGATCACGCCGGGGATGGGTTGCCCAATATCGACCAACGCGCCCGCCAGCGTGGTCTTTAAGATTTTTCCGCTCAGTTTTGTTTTTGGTTCAAGCGCCGCGGTGGGCGCGAGGTCTGGTGTTGTCATGTTTACTCCGTTTCTTGTGAATGCCAAACAATGATTATATCTGTCTGACAAGTTTGCGTCAATGTGAAATTAGGAACTTTCAGGATTCAGG
>CAYPCK010000365.1:0-3261 GCA_964409185.1 uncultured Anaerolinea sp.
CATCTGTCCCGGCAGGGAATGGGTCGCGCACCCGAAGCATGGGTCGTAGGCGCGGAAGGCCATCTCGACCATGTTGAGCAAACCTTCGTTGACGTTGCCGCCATGAATGAGACTCTTCGCCGCTTTGTGCGTGGACATCTGAATCGGCGCGTAGTTGTTGGTCGTCCCAACGATGAGATTCGCTTTGGTAACAACACCCCGTTCATCGGTCCAGTAATGATGCGTGAGTGTCCCGCGCGGCGCTTCGACGATTCCGATTCCTTCCGTCGGGGTCTGGGTCGGCTTCGTGTGAACGTTCGGCGACGCGATCTCGGGGTCGGTGACCAGTTCTACCCAGCGTTCCGCCGCGTAAAGTAATTCGATCAGGCGCGCCCAGTGAGTCGCAAGACGTTGATGCACGGGCTTGCCTCCGAGTGTCGCGTAGAATTTTTCGTATTGCTCCTGCGCCAGCGGAGTTGCCATGCCGTCTGCGGCGTTGAGGCGCGAGAGTGGAGTCGCCATGTAGATGCCCGAATCGATTCCGTCCACGAAACCCTTCCAGCCGACGTTCTTGAGGTACGGGAACTTGAGATAGGTCCACGGCTCGACGTGTTCGGCGATGTGGTTCATGTATTCGGTCGGCGCGTATTTGCAGAACTCTTTTCCGTTCGGGTCAACGACGCGCACTTTTCCATCGTAGAAGTTGACCTTGTTATTCGCATCCACCAATCCCATATAATAGGTGCGATGGGTATACACGTCGCCGAGAATCAGGTCAACGTAACCTTTGTTGCCCAGCACGATGTCGTTGAAGAGTTTCAGGCTGAACTGTGCAAAGTCTATCGCCCAGCGTCCCATCTCTTCAATCTCTTTGCGCTGTTCTTCGGTGATGCCCTTTGTGATGCCGCCGGGGATGGACGTGCATGGATGAACCTTGCGCCCGCCGATCATCTCGACGACGGTATGACCGTACTTCCGCATCTGGATGACCTTGCCGCCGATCTCCAACCCTACTTTATGAATCACGCCGAGAATGTTCCGCTCCGCGACGGGCGCGTCGGGTCCCATCACGAAATCCGGTCCGCCCAGCGCGTAGAAATGCGTTGTGTGGTCAGTGCAGTAGAACGCCATATAGAGCAGTTCGCGCAGCATCTTCGCAGTGTGGGGCGGATCAACGTGATAGACGGCATCCGCCGCTTTTGCCGCCGCCATGTGATGCGCTTCGGGGCAGACGCCGCAGATGCGGTTCGTCAACAGCGGCATCTCTTCAATGGGACGACCGATCACAAAGCGTTCGAAGCCGCGCAGTTCGGGAATTTGAAAATACGAGTTGGCGACATCGCCTTTATCGTCCAGAAAGATCTCGATCTTGCCGTGACCTTCGAGACGGGTGACGGGGTCAATGGATATGCGTTGGGTCATGGGGACTCCTGTTGGTGATTGGTAATTATGGATTGGCCTTTACCAATTACTAATCTCCAATTACTTTTCTAGCGGCGAAGCGTCATCGTGCAATTCCTTCACCAAGTGCGCCCGCGCCTCCACCTCTTCCATTTTGAGCGAGGCATATTGTGAGGCTTCCTTCATCAATTTCTCCACAAGTTCCGCGGGCAGCTTCTTCAGCTCTTCGTGGGTGTATCCTTTTTCCTTGAGGTATTCCTCGATGAGCGCTCTTTCCAGCAAAGCGTTGGGATCTTCGATGGGCTCGACGTTTTCTATCGGTTTCGCAGTCATGCCATCCTCCTTTCGATAAATAGACGGACTGACATACTTACGATGGCGCGAATCATTCCGCCTTGAAAGCTTCCCGGTTTGCCCGGAGCAGCGAAGCGGGCAGGCTGAAACGATACATCTGGCCCGTCGGGTCGGGGATCCCGTCCAGGATCCTTTCGATCTCCTCCGGCTCTTTCGCATCGATGACAGAGGCAAAGGCTGTGATGAGTCGTGCGCCGTAATCCATCACACCCGAGGCAGGACCGTAACACCCGATGCACTGCGCCCCTGCTTGCGGACAGCGCGCATTACACCCGCTGCATGTGGCGGGACCGTTGCATGGGATGCCCTGTTCGAGCAGGCACAATTCCGGGTCAACCGGGGCAACGTCCTGTATCCGTTTGAATTCCTTGATGAGTTTGACGTTCCGCGCGCGCGGACATTCGTCGCAGACGGTCGAATCGCCCACGCCGATGGTCGAGCCCTTGGGCGGAAGTTCTGCTTCGCCTTTGACGACCTTGACAACGAGATCAACCACCGCCGCGATCTGATGGCTCTCAGGCGGGCATCCCGGCATGAAGTAATCCACGTCCACGACCGCATCCAGCGGACGCAGGATCGGCGCGAGTTTGGGGATGTGCAATTCACCTTCAGGGACATCGAACGTCGGACGCGGGTAGATCTCATGCGGGTTGTCCGTAGTCAAAGTATTGAACGCTGTGTGGACGATATCTCCCACCGGACTGAGATTCGCCAGCCCTGGGATGCATCCCTCACAGGCGCATGAGCCGAAAGCGACCAATATCTTTGATTTGCGGCGCAACAGTTTGGCGATATGTTCGTTCTCGTCGTTGCGGATTCCGCCGTTGAAAAGCGTCAAGAGGATCGAACCATCCTCCATCGCCTCCACATCTTTGTATTTCGTATCCACCGCCACAGGCCAGAAAACGACATCGAAGTTGGCGTCCACATCCAAAATCTTCTCGTGGATGTTCAGCACGGCGATTTCGCATCCGCCGCAGGAAGCCGCCCAATACATTGCGAATTTGGGCTTGGGATTGTTAGTCATTGCGCCACCTCCAATTCAGACAGTTGACGGCTGACCGCTGACAGTTCCACGTCGTCGTTCGTCAGTGGTCGGCGGTCAGGGCTTCCCCAATTCAACGGACCAAGTTTCCGAATCTCTTCCACGAATGCCGTCGTCTCCGCCGCAAACTTTGCCCCTTCCGCCGCGCTCGCCCAAACGAGTTTGACCCGTCCCGGTTCGATGCCCAGGCCGGTCAATACACGCTTAAGCAATAGAAAACGCCGCAGGGCTTTGTAGTTCTGTTCGATGTAATGACATTCGCCGGGGTGACAGCCCGTGATCATCACGCCGTCGGCGCCGCTCGAAAGGGCGCGCAGGACAAAGGTCGGGTCGAGCCGCCCCGAGCACATCATGCGGATAAGGCGCACATTCGGCGCATACTTCATGCGAGCCGTGCCGGCCAGATCCGCCGCGCGATACCTGCACCAGTTGCAGGTAAAGCCGATGAGGGTGGGTTCAAAAGTGTTGTTGTCCATAAGGGT
>CAYPCK010000366.1:0-3261 GCA_964409185.1 uncultured Anaerolinea sp.
CGTTCCTGCTCACCATCGGCATGGGCTTTGTCACGGGTCGTTTTAGCGGCGGCTCAACGGGGCTTTCAGATATTCCCGTCGTCATCGTCAACTTGGATCAGCAGGATTTGGGGAACGCGCTCGAAGATTTATTCAACTCGGAGGACTTGGCGGATTTGGTGGAACCAGCCGCTTCATCCGACCCCGAGGCGGCTCGCCGATTAATAGACGATGACCAAGCCTCCGCCGCCATCATCATCCCAGCGGGATTCACCGACAGCATCATCCCAACGGACGAGACTAACTTCGATCAAAGTTTTGTCGAACCTGAACCTGTCCAGATCGAAGTGTATACGAATCCATCCCGACCGACCGGCGCGGGAATCATCAAAGCCATTGTGGATGAATTCATCTCGCGCGTCGAAGAAGGACGCACAAGCGGCATGACATCCATGGTCGGGTTGATGCAAAGTGGATTGTTGGACCCGCAGAACATGGAAGCCGAATCGCGCGCCTTGTTCGAAAACGTGGAGCAAACCGAATCAACCGCCATCACGCTCAAGACGAATATTGAAGGCGCGGAAGCCGTAGAGTTCGACCTGCTTGCCTATTTCGCGCCGGGCATGGCGTTGATGTTCCTGATGTACACCGTTTCGTATGGCGGGCGCTCCATCCTTGCCGAGCGCGCCCAAGGCACACTGCCGCGTCTCTTAATCTCACCAACCACCAACGCTCAAGTGTTGGGCGGAAAGGTTTTGGGAATCTTTTTCATGGGCGTTGCGCAGGTTGGCATTCTGATTCTCGCTTCTGCCATTCTCTTTCAGGTGAAATGGGGTAACCCGATAGGGATCGCAGTATTGATCCTTGCGGCGGTCTTCGGCGCGACAGGCTGGGGAATGTTCATCACAGCCGTTGCCCGTACGCCTGCGCAGGTTGCCAGTACAGGTACTGTTGTCATGTTGATCTTCAGCATTTTGGGCGGTAGTTTTATCAGCCTTGAAAATTTTCCGCCATTGATACAAACCATCAGCAAGATCACACCCAACGCCTGGGGCTTGGACAGTTTTACTACGCTTGCTTTGGGCGGCACCTTGAAGAATCTAACCGAACCCATCTCCGCTTTATTGATTATGGGTGCGGTCTTGTTTGGAGTTGCGGTTGTGTTGTTCAATCGCAATGGGTTGGTGCAGAAATGAAAAAAATATTCGCCATCGTGTGGAAGGACGCCATCATCCGCTTTGCCAGTAAATCAGAATGGTTATTCTTCATTATATTACCCATCACCTTCACTTTCCTGATCGCAGGCGGGGTTCCGTCAGGTAATGACGATAACCGTATCCGATTACTGGTCGTGGATGAAGCGCAAACGACAATTTCAGAACAGATGCTTGGGGAATTGGAGAATTCGACGGCTGTCCGCGCAGAGGTGGTATCTCGTGACGAAGCGCAAAGCCAGTTTGATGAACGCCGGGCATCGGTTGTGTTCATCATCCCTGCGGGGATCGACATCGAATCACTGCAAAACGGCTCAGCAGAGGTCGAATTATTTCAACAGCCAAACAACCTGAATGCCGCCATCGCCGAGCGGGCTGTGCTGACAGCGATCCGCAGGGTGAGCAGTTCCATCTCTGCCGCGCAGAACGCGGTCAATGCGCGGGAGGCAAAACAACCTTTCGCCTCAGACGCCGAGAAGCAAACCTACTTCGAGAACTCCCTGAAACTGGCACAGTCCATTCAAGAGGGTGCGCTTGATCGTGTGATCGTGGTCGAAGGCACAACGCCAGACAAGATCGATTTTGACCCGCGCACCAATACGTCTGCCGGGCAATTGATCACGTGGGTGTTCATCCCGTTGTTCGGGATCTCGGCATTGTTCGCGTCCGAACGTCAGCAAGGGACATTACGCCGCCTGCTGACAACCCCATCTCAAAAAGCGACCTTCCTGCTTGGCACGATCTCAGGTCAGGTGGCGATGGCGTTGATTCAAATGTTCCTATTGGTTGGGTTCGGGATATTGGTGATGAAACTCAACTGGGGACGTGAACCGCTGGCGCTGTTCGTCATCCTGTTTGCATCCGCGCTTGCGGCGGCGGCATTCGGCACAACAATGGGAACGTTCATCAAGACCGAGGGTCAAGCCAGCGGGTTGAGCATCATGTTCGGCATGCTCTTCGCCATGCTGGGCGGATGTATGTATCCGCTTGAGTTATTCCCGCCTGCGATTCAGAACGCCGTGAAGATCCTTCCCACCACCTGGGCGATGCAAGGCATGTTGGATCTGGGTCTGCGCGGCGGAGGGTTGATGGATGTACTGCCCGAAGCGGGAGTATTGCTTGGGTTTGCGGTGATTTTCTTCAGCGTTGGCGTTTGGAGATTCAGGTATGAATGAAGTTTCTTTGAGGGGAATAGATGGAAAGCCCCGGCTCATCCGCGTGGCTATATCATTGCGCGGTTCGTAACACAGGCTGCGGATTGTTGCGCTGGGAGAAAAATTCGCTTCGGTCTTTGCCACGGAGGAGGCGATCATCAATTCGATGGTCGCGGCGGACGATATGACGGGGCATGACGGTTTCTTCGCGAAGGCGTTGCCTCATGATGTGCTTATGAAGGTGATGAAGACGGGATTAGATCATGGGCGTTAACCAGACCTTATCAGGGAAATGGTTACATCTGCCTTGCCTTTTTATTCCCCTTCATCTACAATGGGCGGGCGGGGAAACTGGATTAGTTTGGATCGATTGTGAATCTTTGAGGAGGTGTTTTTCGTTCGTGAAAACCGAACCCCACAACCATCCAAGCCTTTGAGGCGCGTATGTTCGTACCCACCCATCCAAAATTTCTGAGGAGAAACGCATGAATAGGTACCTGCCCAAAATTTTTTCGGTCAGCTTGATCCTGGCGATCGTCGCAAGTTCTCTCATGGTTGTCAGCCCGGCGCTCGCAAATAATTCTGCACAAACATTACCCTTTAGCCAGAATTGGTCGAATACAGGATTAATCACGACCAGCGATGATTGGACTGGTGTCGCGGGGATTGTCGGATACCGCGGCGATGGTCTCGTAACCAGTACGAACATCGATCCACAGACCGTGCTCGCCGATGGAAGCGCTACGCCTGTGGATGTCAACGCAAATCAGACTGCTCCCAATACATTTACTACGGGTGGCGTCTCGGAATTTGAAATTACTGATCCTGTCGTTGCCTTGCAAGGGTCGGGTACGGCGGATGCCCCTCATATCGTCATTTACCTGAACACCATCGGCCAATCGAACATCAGTATT